>NZ_JAYXIH010000004.1:0-183742 GCF_036016755.1 Aurantimonas sp. A3-2-R12
GGCCCAAAGCTCCAGCGTCGTCTCGATCGATGCGCCCATCATCCATGACCTCCGAATCATGGTCGCCCATGGATTCAGAACTCGTCGAAAGACGCAACTGTAATGCTAGAGGACAGCTTCGCTCACGGCGCGCAGAAAATCTCCCTCGTCATGCTTCCGAAGAAGCTCGATCAGCGGCATGGTCGTCGCGGTCATCGGGGTCTCCGTGTCGGCCAGGTTGAAGTCCGCAAACTCCACCGTATCCGACCACATCGAGGGCCACCTCCTTAGTCTAACACCCAATCTGGGCGAGGAATTTCCACCACTTCCGGACGCCACCGGCAGCCTCGCGAGCACGTCGTTCCACCTTGGTTCGCAGGGATTATTGTCCCAGTGAAAGGGAAGACATCACGGACGCCCTCGGGCACGCGCTGGACATACCGCCAAACGCCATTGCGTTTGGTGAGATGCTGCAAGATCGCCACTTCAACCGCCATGTTGCACATGATGTTATGCAGGTGACCCGACAAGCAAGCCGGTTTGGCGGGTGGTAAGTGATTGTTTTTCGGGAAGACCAGAACTCGGCAGAAGCCGAATGGTACGCCCAAAGGGAGGGAACCCGATGAGAGTACTGGTGCTGCAGCATGAGCGCATGGAACATCCCGGTGCCTTTCGCGCCTTTCTGGAAGAGGACGGGCACCAATGGCGCGCCATCCAGCTTCAGGAAGGGGACGATCCGCCGCCGTTCGACGAATTCGACGCGCTCTGGGTCATGGGCGGCGTGATGAATGTCTGGGAAGAGGACGCCTACCCTTGGCTCCGCGCGGAGAAAGCCCTGATACGCGAAGCGGTAGAAGGACAAGGCAAGCCGTTCCTGGGTATCTGTCTCGGCCATCAACTCCTGGCGGAGGCGCTTGGCGGCGCCTGTGGCCCCGCCGAGACGGCCGAAGTCGGCATCGGCGAAGTACAGTTGACGGAAGGCGGCGCCACGGGGATTTTCTTCGATGGCGTTCCCGAACGGTTCCGGGCTCTTCAGTGGCACGGTGCCGAGGTGAAGCAAATGCCCCGCGGCGCCAAATGCCTCGCCACTTCGCCAGCCTGCGCGGTGCAGGCCATGCAGTGGGGGCCACGGGCTTATTCCCTCCAGTTTCATGCGGAAACAGAGCGGGATACGGCTCGAAACTGGTCCGCGGTGCCAGCCTATGAAAGCGAACTCGAGGCGGCGCTCGGGCCGGGCGGCGGCGCCCGGCTGATAGCGAATTGCGATGGGGAAATGGCGGCGTTCAATCAAATCGCCGAACGGCTCTACATCAACTGGCTGCAAGCCGCCGCGAACGCTTAAGTCGCGGCGGCTCGGGTGAGCGAGAGCCGCGCTGTTTCGAGATGTTGCTTCATTAAGGTCGCCGCCCGCTCCGGCTCGCGCGAACGAATTGCATCGACGATCTGGCGGTGCTGAACGTTGTATTGCGCGATCGTGCTTTCATCGAGTGTGAGTTGACGCATCTGCAGCCACTGCTCCTGATTTCGCACGGAGTTGATCTGACCGACGATCCAGATCAACAGGGAATTGCCCGTAATATGCGCCAGGCGGACATGAAAATCCCGGTCCGCGGCCGAGAAGGCGACGGGGTCGGAGACGCGGGCTTCCATCTTGGAGAGAAGCTCTTCCATCTCTTCCAGATCCTGCATTCGGGCATGCAGGACCGCGAGGCGGCAGATATGCGGCTCCAGCGCGAAACGCGCATCGATCAATTCGAGCGGCCGCGCGTTCTCGACCACCGGATTGGCTTCCTCCTTCGCCTCGAATGCCACATATGTTCCGCTTCCGGGGCGTACCTCGACCAGCCCCTCCTCTGCCAGACGATTGAGGGCTTCGCGCACCGTTCCGCGGGCGACCCCGAAGGTTTCAGCCATTGTCCGCTCAGGCGGCAATCGATCCTTCGGCGCGCGGATTCCACTCTGAATCTCACGCCGCAGGAGGGCGGCAACTTCGGCTGAGCCAATTTGATTTGCCATGATCAGGACGACTCCGAATTTTCGTTTTCTAGTCCAAATTTATGCCAATAAATGCATATTGGCAAATTATTTCAACAATCGGATCAAAATGGGTTGCATTTCGGATCAAACTCACTGAAACTCCGACGTCAGTTAAGTAGCGCTCAATCACTTGATGCCGACTGGAGCTGGATCGTGGCATTTCCCGAATATGCGGAATTCGTCGTTGTTGGCGCCGGCATTCACGGCCTGGCCACCGCCTGGCGGCTGGCCGAGCGCCTGACCGAAAGGAACGAAACGGTCGAAGGCCGCATCATCGTTCTGGACAAGTCAGGGATCGCGGCGGGCGCTTCGGGCATTGCCTGCGGCGTGGTGCGAAACAATTACTTCCAGCCTGCCATGCGCAACCTGATGGCCCATTCGGTGGGTGTCTGGGAAAGCGATCCGGAGGCATTCAGCTACCATCCCGTCGGTTATATGCAGATTTCCTGTGAGGCGATGCGCGACGATGTGGCGCAGATTTTCGCGGAGCAGCAGGCGATCGGCTATGAGAGCGTCTTCATCGAAGGTGCCAACGCCGCCACGAGCTACATGCGCGGCCTGTTCGACGACTGGCAGGCCCAGGCGATCACTTCCGTCCTGCATGAAAAGCGCGGCGGCTACGCCAACAACACGACATCTATCTACGGCCTGGCAAAGAAGGCCGAGGATCTGGGCGTCCGGATTATCACCGGCGTCGAGGTCAAGGGCTTCGTCAGCGACAATGGTTCGAAGGCGGTCCGTGCGGTGGAGACGGACAAGGGTCCCATCCGCTGCGACCGCGTCATCATCGGGGCGGGCCCCTGGGTGCGAAACTTCTGGGACATGCTTGGTCTGCCGAAGCAGATAACCGTCAAGGATCTGAAGGGGAACGTCCGCGAAGGCATCGACATGTGGCGGTTCTGGCAACTCGAGGAAGGGCTGCTTCGGGTCGACCCGGGGATGCTGTTGACCAATGGCGGCAAGATGCCGCCAGTGATCCATGTCGACACGGACGCGCCGCTGATCTCGGACGTGGACGGCTCCACGATCACCGACAAGATGTGGGGCATCTACTACAAGCCGGACTGGCATTTCGGCGGCGTGCAGGGCGGCGCGGCGCCCTACAAGGTCGATACTCCCGTCGACGAGGTACAGATCGACCCCTATGGGCCGGACAGTCCCGAATTCGTCTCCGGACCGGCGTTCGCGCATATGTGGGTCTCCGCCCTCGCCCATTGCCACAAACGCTTCGAAGGCATGATGCCCAAATATCACCGGGAGCCATCCGGCGGGATCGGATGCTTCACCCCGGACTCCTTTCCGGTCTTCGACCACTTCAACGAAAACGCGACCGTCATCGCGGACAGCAACCACGGCTACAAGATGCTCGGCGTCGGACGACTGATCGCCGACGAGGTGATGGGCGAGGAGCAGGAACTGCTGAAGCCGTTCCGCTTCGACCGCTTCGAAAAAGGCGAGCTGCACCCCACTTCTCACAGCCCCTTCCCCTGGAGTTGATCGGGACGCGAACAGAAGCACACAAAGGCGGGCCTCTTTGAACGTTCCGCTGAAAACAGGGAGCGCGAACGTGAACAAAATGGACGCAAAGTTCGGCAAGACGGACATGGAGCGCATCGTCGAGGCCGATGGTCGCGACGCGCTCGTCAAGGAAGTCCGCAAGAAGATCGACGATCTGGGAATTGAGTATCTCTATCTTCAGTTCGTCTCGATTACCGGGCGGATTTGCGGCAAGGGTATCCCGGCGGACCACTGGGAAAGCATATCGGGGAAGGGCTTTCAGCTCGTCTACGGCGCCACCGTCAATCTCTTCCTCAACCGGCACGGCGAATATATGGGCTACGGCCCCGAAGCGGCCGAGCTTGTCGGTATTCCAGAGCCCGAAACATTTTGCCAACTGCCGTGGGACAAACGGGTAGCGCGCGTATGGTGCACGCTGTTCCGCAACCGCGAGGAACGGGAAAACCCCGGCGCGTTCCTCACCTCGGATTGCCGCGGCAATCTTCGCCGAATCCATCAGGAATTCGAGAACAAGCACGGGTTGCACCTGCGCGCTGGAACCGAACCGGAGATGATGTGGCTGAAGAAGGACGAGAACGGCAAGCCCGCCGGCGGCTTCTCCAACCCCTATTGCTATCACATCGACCAGTTCGAAAGCCTGCGTCCGGTCTATATGAAGGTGATCGAATACAGCCGTGCGATGGGCCTCGACATCATCCAGGGCGACCATGAGGATGCGCCGGGTCAACTGGAGCTGAACTTCGCCTTCGACGACTGCCTCAGGAACGCCGACCGGCTGACCACCTATCGGCAGATCTGCGCCCAGGTCGCGCGCGAATTCAACCTGATCGCCTGCTTCATGGCCAAGCCGTTCATGGGCGTCTCGGCCAATGGCTGCCACCACAACATTTCGCTCTGGCGCGGCGGCGAGGACGAGCATCCAAAGCTCGGACAGAAAAAACGGGCCGCGATGGATGCGGTTTTCGCCTACCAGAAGGGCGGGGACAACACGTTCATGCCGGAGGGCGACGACCCGCAGATGCCGGGCGTGGTCGGCCAGCACGCGGTTGGCGGCATCGTCAAGCATCTCGACGCGCTGACCGCGATCGGTTGCTCGACCGTCAATTCCTACCGGCGCCTGTGGGACACCGGTTTCTGGGCCCCGATCTTCAAGGACTGGGGATACCAGAACCGCACCACCGGCCTGCGCATCTCGGCGCCAGGACGTTTCGAATTCCGCTCGGTCGACTCGATGGTCAATCCCTACCTGATGGCCGCCGGGATCCTGATGGCAGTGGACGACGGGCTGACCAACAAGATCGACTGCGGCAAGCCGGAAGAGCGCAACATCTACGCCGCGATGGAGGCGGGCAAGCAGGTTCAGAAACTGCCGATGTCGCTTGGCGACGCGCTCGCGGCGCTGGCCGAGGACGACGTGATCAAGTCGGCCATGCCCGGCGAGATGTACCGCCTCTACGACGAATACAAGCGGGACGAGTGGGAACGCTTCATGCACACCACCACGGACTGGGACGCTGACACCTATCTCGATTACCTGCCGTGAGACGGGCGGCGAGACAAGTCGGCATGGGGCTGCGAACGCCTCGAAATATTTGCGGGAGGAACAGTTAGCATGTGCGGAATTGCTGGCCTCATTTATCGAGGCAAGAACTCCAATGTTGGCGCCGAGATGACCTCGATGCTGCAGGCCCTGAAGCATCGGGGGCCGGATTCAACCGGTTTTGCCGTCTATGGCGAGCCCAATCCGGGCGACTACATCCTGCGCTTCAAGCTCGCCGAAAAAGAAGAGATCGACGCCGTCGGTTATCGTATTGGCGCCAAACTCGCGGAGCGGCTGGAGGAAATCGAGAGCCGGCTTGCCGAGCACGACGTGGAGGTGAAGGATCGCAAGAAGGCGACCGAGTACGCCTATCGTTTCGTCATCAGTCATGACGGCGATACCGAAGAGCTCGCCCGCTACATCGAGGATGTCGAGGGCGTGGAAATTCTCAGCCTCGGCAATTCGCTGGAGCTGATCAAGGATTTGGGCGACGCCACCGACGTTTCCAACCAGTACCAGCTCGGCGGGTTCACCGGCACGCACGGCATCGGCCATACGCGGATGGCCACGGAGTCGGACGTCGATATCCGCTCGGCCCATCCCTACTGGGCCTTCCCCTACAACGACGTTGCCGTCGTCCATAACGGCCAGATCACCAACTACTGGATCATGCGCCGCCAGATGGAACGCAAAGGCCACCGCTTCACCTCCGACTGCGACAGCGAATTGCTGGCGGTCTACACCGCCCACAACCTGGCGAACGGCGTCGAACTCGAGGAAAGCCTCCGCCGGTCGATCGGAGAGATCGACGGTGTCTTCACCTACCTGGTGGCGACAAAAAACCAGCTGGGCATGGCCAAGGACACGATGGCTGCCAAGCCGCTCGTTCTCTACGAGAGCGACGATCTGATCGCCATGGCGTCGGAGGAGGTCGCCATACGCGCGATCCTTCCCCAGGAAATCGACACCTACGACCCCTACGATGAGGAGGTACGGGTATGGCAAGCATGATGGATGCCGAACTCAAGGAAATGACCCAAGAGGAGCGGGCCATCGCGCTCGGGATGACGACCGAGCAACTCAACGGTCGCACCATGCTGATCGAGTTCGACGAGGACGAGGCCGAGCGCTTCACCTACCCGTGGGCTCCTGACGTGGATTTCAACAAGCGGACGGAGTTGGACACCGACAATTTGACCGCCACGCAGGTCAATAACCGGATCCGCGATCTGATGAGCGAGGGTTACGGCAGCATCGTTATCCAGAACCCGCGCGGCAAGCACGCTCTGGGCGTTGGTATCCTCAACAAGCTCAACCTGATCGTCGAGGGTTCTCTGGGCTATTTCGGCGTCGGCCTGATCGACGGGCCGACCGTGAGGATCAACGGCCGGGTCGGCTGGTCCTGCGGCGAGAACATGATGTCCGGCATCATAGTGATCGAGAAGAACGCCGGCTCGACCTTCGGCGCGGCGATCCGCGGCGGCGATCTGGTCTGCAAGGGCTCCGTCGGCTCGCGGACGGGCATCGACATGAAGGGCGGCACGATCATCGTTGGAGGCGATACCGGGGCATTTTCCGGCTTCATGATGCAGCGCGGCCGAATGGTGGTCTGCGGCAACGCCGGCAAGAATCTCGGCGACTCCATGTATGATGGCACGATCTATGTGGGCGGCAAGATTCAATCGCTCGGCGTCGACGCGGTGCCGGCGGCGCTGACCGACCTCGACAAGGCCTGGCTGGCCCGAAAGCTCACCCAGTACGAGTTGATGCCCGAGAAGGGCGTCGACCACTTCACCAAGATCGTCGCGGGTAAGCAGCTCTGGAATTACGACAATCTGGAGCCCGCCGAGAAAAAACTCATCCTCTAACGGGGGAAGGATTACCGAAATGGACGATGGGCGCATGCCGAAGAAAACTCCGGTGGACCGTGACGTGTATCGGTTGGGAAAGTCATTCGTTTTCCCGCCGCACGTGATCGACGATATCCATATCAAGTCCGAGCTTGGCCGGTATCGGATGCGGGGATTCTCGCTATTCAAGAAAATCCCGCATTGGGACGACCTGACCTTCCTGCCTGGAACGCTGACGCGTTTCGTCATCGAGGGTTATCGCGAAAAATGCGAAACCAGAACGGTGATCGGTCCGCGCGCCAAGCGCCCGATCGATCTGGACATCCCGATCTATATAACCGGCATGAGCTTCGGCGCGCTCAGCTACGAGGCCAAGACCGCCCTCGCCCGCGGCGCGACGATGGCGGGAACCGCCACCTGTTCGGGCGAAGGGGGAATGATCCCGGACGAGCGACGCTATTCGTCCAAGTGGTTCTACCAGTGCATTCAATCCCGCTACGGCTTCAATCCGCACCATCTGGTGCTGGCCGACGGCTGCGAGTTCTTCATCGGCCAGGGCTGCAAGGTCGGCCTCGGCGGACACCTGATGGGCCAGAAGGTGACCGATCAGGTGGCGGAGATGCGATCGCTTCCCGCCGGCATCGACCAGCGCTCGCCGGCTCGACATCCGGACTGGCTGGGACCAGACGACCTCGCGCTCAAGATCAACGAAATCCGCGAGGCGACCGACTGGCAGATTCCGATCCAACTCAAGCTCGGCGCCGCGCGGGTCTATGACGACGTGCGGATGGCAGTGAAATGCGATCCGGACTCCATCTACATCGACGGCATGGAGGGCAGTACCGGCGCCGGACCGCATCTGGCAACGGAGGAGACCGGCGTGCCCGGCATCGCCGCGATCCGTCAGGCGCGCCGGGCCATCGATGACCTGGGCAAGCGGGGCGAGATCACCTTGATCTATGCTGGCGGCATCCGGAACGGGGCGGACGTGGCGAAGGCCATCGCGCTCGGCGCCGACGCCATCGCGATCGGCCATTCCGCGATGATGGCCCTGAATTGCAACAAGGACATCCCCGAGGCGAATTATCAGGAGGAGATCGGCGTTGAACCGGGCTCCTGCTACCATTGCCACACCGGTCGCTGTCCGGTTGGCGTCGCCACACAGGATCCGCTCCTGCGCGCGCGGCTCGACCCGGACGAGGCGGCGGAGCGCGTTTATAACTTCCTGCACACGCTGACCATCGAGGCCCAGCTGTTTGCCCGTGCCTGTGGCAAGACCAACGTCCACAGCCTCGAGCCGGAGGATCTAGCCGCGCTCACGATGGAAGCATCCGCCATGGCGGGCGTGCCGCTCGCCGGCACGAATTACACCCCTGGCGTCGAAGATTATCACCATCTCTGAGGAGAGATCGAATGGCCGGAACACAATACCGCGGCTCCGAAATCAAGGATGTCGATCAATTCCTTAAGGATTCCGCAGGTCTGGAAACCGATCGTGAAAAGGAAATCGGACAGCACATCGGCTATCGATACGATGTCAATCTGGTTCCGGATTACAATCACATCACTCCTTTCCTGGAAAAATACATGGAGGTGATGGGATGGGATGACCTCAACTGGCTCGAGGACATCCATATGGGCTACGAGGAAGGAAAGCCCGCCGTCTTCGACCGCAACATCAACGGTTGGGTGAGAGTGCCCGACTCCATTGAACTGCCGAACAACCAGCAGGACCGGGACATGATCGCGCGGGAACTCCTCATCAAGTTCCAGATGTCGGATCGGCACCCGCTGGCAACGCTTCGGAAAGCCTATACCAAGTTCTGATGCAATGGCACAGTCGCTGAACCTCGCCTGCCTCCAGACCCGGCCGAGACCGGATTTTTCGTCCGCGCTGTCGGAGGCACTGACGTTGGCGGATGCCGCGGTCAGCGCTGGTGCGCAGATGCTCCTCCTGCCGGAATACTGCGGCGGCCTGCGCACCGAAGGCCGTTTTCTCGCGCCGCCCGCCGAGCCGGAGGCGGACCACCCCGTCCTGCAGGAACTGAAGGTCTTTGCGCGGGCGCGGAAGGTCTGGATCATGGTCGGATCGGTGGCCGTATCCGATGCCGCCGGCAAGTTCTTCAACCGAAGTCTCATGATCGACGACACCGGCACGATCAAAAGCCGTTACGACAAGATCCATCTCTTCGATGTCCAGCTTTCGGAAACCGAGGCCTATCGGGAGAGTGAACGTATTTCCCCCGGTAACGAAGCGGTCCTGACCGAAACGCCTTATGGGATGATCGGCCACACGATCTGCTACGATCTGCGCTTCCCGACCCTCTTCCGCGATCTCGCGCGGGCCGGGGCAGAAATCATCGTGGTCCCGGCCGCCTTCACCAAACGCACGGGCGAAGCGCATTGGCATGTGCTCAACCGGGCCAGAGCGATCGAGAACGGTGTCTTCATCGTCGCCCCTTGCGCGATCGGCCCGGTCGAGGGCGGTGGCGAAAGCTACGGACACTCGCTGGTCGTCGATCCATGGGGCGAAGTCGTCGCGGATGGAGGCGACATTCCCGGCGTCGTGCACGCGACCATAGACCTCGATCAGGTCGCCGCCACGCGCGGCCGGATTCCCAGCCTTTCCCATGACAGATCGTACAGGCCGGCCGCGAGCCCTGGCGGTACGGAAGAGGTGACCGACGAACCCCTAAAGAAGCGGAGATAACGCCACGGAAGGTCGGTCACGGAGGACGAGCGCGTCGGTATCACCGGGTCAGAGATCCGGGAAGGAAACCGGCGCACCTGCATAGATAAGGGAGGGGAACCATGTCTTCGGATCAATCAGTAGCGTTGAGTGCTCCAACAGTTGACGAGCAAGGCCTTCACCGCAGTATCGGCTGGAAGGACGCGTTCTGGCTCGCCAGCGGTGTTCCGGCTCTGCTGCTGTTCTCGATCGGCGGAATCGCGGCCACGATCGGCAATCCGTCATGGGTCGTCTGGATCCTGTCGGTCACGTTCGGCTTCATCCAGGCCTTTATCTACGCCGAGATCGCCGGCCTGTTTCCAAGCAAGAGCGGCGGCGCATCGGTCTATGGCGCGGCCGCCTGGGTCCGTTACGGCAAGGTGATCGCTCCGCTCTCGGTCTGGTGCAACTGGCTAGCCTGGACACCGGTGCTGGCTATCGGCGGCGGGCTCGCCGCAGGTTATATCCTGACCGTTTTCTTCGAGGCGGACTCCGCGATCCGCAGCTGGGAAATCACCCTTTTGAACCTCGACTCGCTGAAGCAGGGCCTCAGTCTCAGAATCGACGCGACCTTTGTCATCGGCGCGGCCATCTTGCTGGTTGTCTTCGGCATTCAGCACGGCGGCGTCTTGCGGGCCGCCCGCTTCCAGATGGTGGTTGGATTGGCGGTGGTGATCCCGTTGCTGATCGTGGGGATCGTGCCGCTGCTGACGGGGGACGTGCTGAGCGAAAACCTTCTGCCGCTCAAGCCCCTCGCCTTCGATGACGCCGGCAATGTCGTTGCCGGTACATGGAATATCCCGGGCTGGACGTTGTTTCTGGGTGGGCTGTTCATCGCGGCCTGGTCGGCCTACGCCTTCGAGACGGCGATCTGTTATACGTCCGAGTTCAAGAATCCGGGGACCGACACCAGCAAGGCGATCCTCTCCGCCGGCATTTTGTGCCTCGTCATCTTCTCGCTGGTCCCGCTGACTTTCCAGGGGGTGCTCGGCGTCGAGGGCATGTTGCAGGACGGTATCGTCGATGGCTCCGCCGTCGCGGGCGCAATGGCCGGGATGGTCGGCGGCGGCTCGTTCGTCTACTCGCTGATGGTCATCATGCTCATCCTCGCCCTCTTGCTGGCGGTGATGACCTCCATGGCGGGATCTTCACGGACGCTCTACCAGGGTTCGGTGGATGGGTGGCTGCCGCGCTATCTCAGCCGTGTGAACACCCACGGCGCCCCGACCCGGGCAATGTGGACGGATTTCTGCTTCAACCTCATACTGTTGTTGATGTCGGATTATCTGTTCGTGCTGGCCGTATCTAACTGCTGCTATCTGATCTTCAACTTCCTCAACCTGAACGCAGGGTGGATCCACCGGATCGACAACGCCGAAACACCGCGGCCATGGCGCTGCCCGACGCCGATCATGGCGATCGGCGTGGCGCTCAGCTTCGTGAACGCACTGCTCCTCGGCGCGGGCGCGAATGTCTGGGGCGAAGGTACGCTGATGGCTGGCATCATCGCGGCCGCGCTGATCCTGCCGGTGTTCGCTTACCGCCACTACATCCAGGACGGCGGCAAATTCCCGGCGCGGATGCTGGAGGATCTGCACATCGACTCACGCGATCTTTCGATCCGTCGGGCCGGAATGAAGCCCTACCTCGCCCTGGCGGCCGGAGTCGTCATCGTGATCGTCGCCAATCAGATCTTCCAGCTATAGCGACCATCCCTTCCCCGAAACGGTTCGGGGAAGGGATACAAACGGGACAGTCTTGAAACGCGGGAGAAAAAGACGTGAACAGACCGCTACACGACGACGGGATCGAGGCCGCGCCGAACCCCCTTCAGCACGCGTTCTTGCGTTGGCAGTGCCGCGTCCGACAGCTCGCAATGCGCAACAATGCCGGCCGTCCGGACGCCGCGATCACTCCCTCGGTGAGGCTGGAGGGCGAGCATGAAAAACTCGGGCACATCATCACGGTGCTGTCCAAGGCACCGGCCTATTCCAAGACCTCCGAACTGCTGCACATGGCCAGGAAGACGAACGACCCCGCGGAGCAGCGCGAACAGGCGCTGCGCTATTTTTCTGCCGTCTATTACCAGAAGTCGCGGGAGTTCTGCGACATCCTGACCGCGACCTTCCCGCCGAACTCACCCGGCGCGGCGGCGCTCCGCGCGGGCGAACGCTGCACATTGACCTTCGAGGCCTATGCGCAACGCTACGACCTCCTGTGCAAAGTCCTGCCGCTTGGTCGGCGAAATCCGCTCTACGAGGCCACCTGGTGGCATAACAAGCTGTTCAACCCGAGCCTTCATCCAGAGACCGAGATCCTCGGCTTCGTGCCGGACTGGTCGGCCAGCAGCGCCGACCCGATGCCCTGACGAAAGACGCTTCGGAATCCGGCCCGCGATCGGTGACGCTGGACGCTGCGAATGCCGTCCCTGCCTTTGCTCAGGCCCTGCGCTCCGCGAGCGCGTCGACGGCACCGGCGGTCAGGATCATTCCCGTGCCGATCAATTTTTCGATCCCGTAGGGTTCACCCGCCAGCAGCGCCGCGGTGATCGACGCCGCCACGACCTCAAGCATCAGCAAGAGCGCGAGGCGCCCCGGATCCAGCTTTTGCGCGCCCCAGACCATGGTCCACGTGATCGGGATCAGGACGACGACCACGACGCCGAGGGTAAACGGAGCCGCGGCGAATAGCTGGTCGGCGGAGGGCATCGCGAATGCCGGATTCGACAATGCGAACACGAGCGACAACAAGGCGCCGAAAACCAGGCTTAGCCAGGTTTTCTCCATCTCGTATTCGCCCACCACCTTATGGGCGAAGGTGGCTCCGATGGCGAAGACGATCCCGGAGGCGAGGCCCATCCATTCCCCGAGCCCCTGCGGCGACGGCACGCCGGCGCTGAAGTCGAGGATCACCATGGCGCCCGCGAAGCCGAAGGCGATCACCAGGACGCGGAGTAGCGAAAGCCGTTTGTCGAGGAAAACCACTCCCAACACGGTTCCCCAGACCGGCGCGAGGTAGAACAGAAGGGTCACGCGGACGATGTCGGCGGTAATCAACCCGTGTTGATAGGTCGCGAACATGGCGCCGAAAAACACACCGGTCCCCCAGACCATCGCACCCGCCCGCAGCAGACGGCCGGAGCGACCGAGGATGAACGGCGTCAGGCACAGTGCCGCGAGGCCGAGAACGGCAACGCTGGTCCAATCCCCCTTCAGGCCATAGCCGTCGATCACCCGCAGCGGGATCCACCAGCACCCCCAGACCAGCGCCGAAAGGGCAACCGCGACGGACGCCCGAAGGGTGGATGGTGCGGGGGCGACCCAGGTCGCGGTCATTCGTCACCTTTCTTGCCGCCACGGCGCCGACAGCGCCGCGCCTGTGTCAGGCGCCTTGCGGACGCTGTCGGCTTTGAGACAGCAGCATCGTTTCGTCCAAAACCCGAGTCCCCATTTTTGGAACGATGCCGCAAAGCCGAGGCCGGCGAACCGGGAGCCGGTTGGTCGTCGCCGTGGGAGATGCCTCAGCTGTGCGTGCGCGTCTTTTTCGGATCGAAGAAAGGCACCGGCTCGACCGTCACGTCATGCGATTGCTGGTCCCCAGCAAGCTGGAGAACGGTCCCCACCGCCACGTCCGGCCGCAGGTGGACCAGCGCCAGAGACTTCTTCATCCGGTGCGAATAAGCGGGGCTGTTGACAACGCCGACCGCTTCGCCGTCGAGAAGCAGTTTGGCGCCGGCCTCCAGAACTTCGGTCGTCGAGGTGCAGGAAACGCCGGCGAACTTCACTTTCTCCTTGCCCTCGGCGGCAAACAGCGCCTCCCGGCCCATGAAGTCGGGCTTCTTGCGCGAGATCGACCAGTTGAGCCCCACCTCCCAAGGGGTGTTCACCTCGCTCATGTCGTAGGGATAGAACAGCAGCGCCGCCTCGATGCGGATCTTGTCCAGGCAGTTGAACGAACAGGCCATGACGCCGTCCGACTGCCCCGCATCGAGAATGCTCTGCCACAGATGCCCGACGTCGCTCTGATCGGTGAAAATCTCATATCCCCGCTCGCCCGAATATCCGGTCCGCGATAGGATCGCGCTGCGCCCGAACAGCGTGGTCTCGACCTGATGGAAATAGTCGAGTTTATCCAGGTCGACCGGCGTGTGGGCATCGAGCAGCCCCAGGGCTTTCTGCCCCTGGAGCGAAATA
Source organism: Aurantimonas sp. A3-2-R12 (assembly GCF_036016755.1). Taxonomy (NCBI): domain Bacteria; kingdom Pseudomonadati; phylum Pseudomonadota; class Alphaproteobacteria; order Hyphomicrobiales; family Aurantimonadaceae; genus Aurantimonas; species Aurantimonas sp. A3-2-R12. The sequence goes on from NZ_JAYXIH010000004.1 coordinate 13,846, forward strand.
TCGTGCAATGCGTCGTCGAAGCGAATGTCGGCGTTCCGCCCGCGCCCTGCTTCCTCGAGCCGTGTGGCGCTCTGACCGGCGCCGTGAACGAAGAGATATTTGTTGTCGTCGACGTGGAAAATGATGGTGTCGTCGCAGATCGTCCCGGCATCGGTCAGCACGGGACAATAGGCTGATCTGCCCTTGCCGATCTTGGTCATGTCGCGGGTAGCGATGCGGTCAACCACCGCGAGCGCGTCAGGGCCGGTAATCCAGATCTTCTTGAGCCCGGATACGTCGAACAGGCCGGCCGCCTCGCGCACGGCATCGTGCTCGTCCTCGGTCGAGGTAGCGTAACTCCATGCCACGTCCATGCCGTTCCAGTCATCAAGCCCGGCGCCCAGCGCACGGTGTTCGGATTCGAGTGCGGAAACCCGTCTGGTCATCTGATGTTCCTCCCTTTGCTTGTCTCGATGCGTGGTCCAGCGGGTCTTCCGCCCGTCCGGTGCGCTAGAAATGGTTTTCCAGTTCTTCGGCGATCTCGAACATGTCGCCGACGATGCCGTAGCGGGCGATGCTGAAGATCGACGCCTCCGGGTCCGAATTCACTGCCACGATGGTCTCGACGTGCTTCATGCCCCATTGGTGCTGGACCGAACCCGATATGCCGAGCGCGATGTAGAGCCGGCAACTCGCCGCCAACTGTCCAGACTGCCCCACCTGGCGGGCCTTGGGCAGCCAGCCGTTATCCGCGATCGGTCGCGAGCAGCCGAGGGTCGCGCCGAGCCGGTCCGCCAGTTCCAGGAACTGCTCGACATTGCCTTCGTCGCCGACCCCGCGGCCGATCGATAAAATGAACTCCGCGCCCGGGACGTCGATCCCACCGGCGTTCTCGGGTTCCTTCCAGCCGACATGGGACGTCGAGACGGCGCTGGCCGGCGCGTCCATCGCCGTCACCGTTGGCGAGCCGGATCCGCCCGCCGGATCGAACACATTGGTTCGGACGGTGACGAAAACGGTCTGCTTGTCGGGGAAATCCAGATCGACCAGCACCTTTTCGGCGTAGCCGGCGCGGGTGGCGACCAACTCGCCGTCCTCGTATCGCAACGCCTGCACGTCGCTGGCGAAGCCAAAGCCGAGCTTGGCGGCGGCGGCCGGCGCATACGACCATGCGTCGACGCTGTGCGCGACCGCGATCAGCGCGGGCTCACGAGCCCCGGCCAGGACGGCGATCACCGCCTCCAACAGCTCGGGATGAAAATCGTTGGAGCCGGCCTTGACCGCGATCACCTCGTCCACGCCGCTGACCGAAAGATCGCCGACGAAGGCATTCGGATCAGCGGCAAGGATGGCGACCGCGAGCGTGTCCGCCTCGCCCTTGACGCTGTTTGCCGCGGCGATCGCTTCAAGGGAGGCAGGGGCGAACGAGCCGTCGCGCTGCCCGGCAATGACTAAAATCTCGGCCATTTCTCACATCCCCCGCTGTTCTTTGATGATCTCGGCCAGACGCGCGGCCTGCTCGGCGGCCGATCCCGTAATGATCTCGGCTTGGCCCTTCTCGGGGGCGTACATGCGCCGCACGCGCGAAGCCGGCGCGATGTCGCCGGCGCCAAGGCCGAGATCGCCGAGCCCAAGCTCGTCCACCGGCTTCTGCTTGGCCTGGCGGATGCCGCGCAAAGAGGCATAGCGCGGCTGGTTGATACCGAGTTGGATCGACAGAACGGCGGGACACGTCACGGTCATGATCTCTTCGAGCCCGCCCTCCAGTTCACGATGCACGGTCGCGCTAGCCGCCCCCGGCGCGTAGTCGAGTTTCGACACCACCGCCGCATGCGGCCAACCCAGCAGGCCGGCGAGCGCAATACCCGTGGTGGCGTGGCCGAAATCCGATGATTGCGCGCCGGTGAACACCATGTCCGGCGCCTCGCGCTCGACCACCTTGGCCAGCACCTTGGCGATCGCGATGCCGTCGGCGTCCGCGAGCCCGTCGTCCCAGACCCGGATGCCGCGTTCGGCGCCCTTGGCCAGGGCCGTGCGCAGGGCGTCGTCGGCGTCGGCATCGCCGACGGTGACGACGACAACCTCGCCCCCCTCACCCGCGGCCTCCTTGATCAGGAGCGCCTCCTCGACGGCGAAATGGTCGAACTCGTTGAGGTCTTTCTCGAAGAAGTCCTCGTCGACATCGCGACCATCGTCGCGCATCTCGAATTCGTCGTCGAGAATGGCGACCTGTTTAACGGGGACCAGAATCTTCATGGCAACGGCCTCGCTCCATTTTCACGCGTTGATGTGCAGATCGCCTGCGATGGTGTGGGACGCCGCAAAGAACCGCGCCAGCCGCGCGGAAGCGGCGAAACGGACTTGCGGCTCGGGGTCGTCGAGCAGGCGCTCGATGTGGCGGAGACCCAGCTTCGGATGGTTGGCAAGGACGACGCGGTTCAGCGGATAGGGATCCTCGGCCAGACGCGCGACCACCTCGCAAGGCGCCGCATGATTGAACGCCACGGCGCGGCGCACGTCCTTGTCCGGGTGGCACGCGATGGCCTCGAGCTTGGAGGCCGGTGTCCGCGGGTTGCGCCCCAGGGCACCCAGAACGTCCGGGCCATCGTCCTCCAGCAACCGGTCGATCGCCGCGTCCGGCACGTCTTCGCGCAGAGCGACGCCGGCGCGCACCCACGCCGCCGCGTCGCATGCCAGAACCGACAGCAGCGGCCCGGGGCAGGACGGATTGCGGGCCGCGCCGCGCCGCACCTCCATCACCGGGTCGGCTGCCAGACGGCGCAGAAGATCGTCACAAACCGCCGGATTGCGCGCGATCCACCGGCGTACCCACGCGTCGGGATCGCTGGCCAGCCGGCTCATGACCTTGGCGGAAAGCCGCTCGCGCCGAGCGGCGATGCGGCGAACCCTTGGCGAGGGTTCATCCTGCGGATCGTCAAGAAACGCGCCCGACATGACGCAATTGCGAACCGCCGCCGCGCGGACCCTCTCGTCGTCATCGGCGAAAAGGCGGTTCAGCATGGCCGCGCCGAGCCCAGGGTTCGCGGCAAGCTTGCGCCGAATCAACGCATCCGCACTCGCCTCGGCCATTGCGAGAAGGCTGCGAGCGGTGTTCGGATGGGCGGCGACCTCGGCCCGTACATTGCGATCGCCGGTGGCCCACAACGTCTGCAATAGCTCGGCATCGGCAAATGGGCCGTGAGCCGCGTTCCTGTCGATCAGACCATCGCCTTCGGCGACCAGTTGGGCAAGAACGTCGCAAGGCGCATTCGGATTGCCCGCCACGGCCCGACGCACCGCGATCGACGGATCGCCGGCAAGGACGGCGAGTGTCGCGGCCTCCGCTCTTGGATGCGCGGCGACATAGCGCCGGATGCGGTCCGAAGCATCCTCCGCCAGCAGCCGCGCGAGCGTCGACGGCCGGGTCGCGGGATTCTTCGCCAGCCGCAACCGGATCGCGGCGTTCGCGTCGGTGGATATTCGGTCGAGCAGATCGGCGGATGCGTAAGGTGCGGCAGCGAATGTCAGCCTGAGCCGCGGCGTCGCCAGGATCACCGCCTCCAAGGCCTGCCGATCCCGCACATCGGCATGCGGATAAGCACCAAGCGCGGCGTAGGAATCGCCCGCGTCGAGCAGGCGATCGATGAACGCCAGTAACGCGTCGCCATTGACCATCGTCGCTGTCCCGAACCAGAGGGTCATGCTTGCCCGACCGGTTCTTGTTGCGCGAGATCGGCGCCGGACGCGTCGTCCGCCATTGCCTCCGCGACCAGTTCGATCAATTCCATGACCCGGAAATTGCTTTCGTTTCCGGTTCCCTTGACGCCGTCCTCCATCATGTTCAGGCACTTCGGGCAGTTGACCACCAGGATTTCCAGCCCGTCGATCTCAGCCGCTTCGGCGGCACGGAGTTCGGCCGGCTTCTTCAATTCCGGTGGATCAGGGAGCCAGATTCGGCCGCCGCCCGCGCCGCAGCAGAACGAATTGTCCTTGCTCCGCCGCATCTCGACGAGGTCCACGCCGAGCTTCGACAACACCTGACGCGGCGGTTCGGCGCCGTCGTTGAGCCGGCCGAGATGGCATGGATCGTGATAGGTGACCCTGTAGGGCAAGGTCTTCGGCGTCGCCACGGCACCCTCACGGATCAGCCGCTCCAGCATCGCGCTGGCGTGCTCGATGCGATAAGTCCCGCCGAATTCGGGATATTCGTTCTTGATCGTGTTGAAGGTGTGCGGGTCGGTGGTGACGATCGACGTGAACGCACATTCCTTCAAAAGCGCGATATTCGCCTCGGCGAGAGCCTGGAACAAGCCTTCCTCGCCCACCCGGCGGACGTCGTTGCCGGCGGTCTGCTCGTCCTCGTAGAGAATGCCGAAATCGACCCCCGCCGCATGGAGGATTCGGGCGAAGGCCAGCGTCACCTTCTGCGAGCGTGGATCGAACGAGGCGTAGTCGCCGACATACCAGAGCACGTCGACCGGCTCGGCGCGGGCGTCCTTGATGGTGAAGTCGAGAGACTTCGTCCAGCGCGGCCGCTTGCGCCGGGATTCGCCCAGCGAGTTGCCGGATTTCTGCAGGCTCTTCAAGGTGGTCTGCAGCATCGGATCGAACTCGCCCTCCTCGATCAGGGCGCGGCGCATCTGGACGATCATCGGCAGATGCTCGATGCCGACCGGGCAAATCTCGGTGCAGGCGCCGCAGGTCCGACAGGACCACAAGGTCTCGGGTCTGATCTGATTGATGCCGTCGCCGATCACCTGAATCGGGTCGGCGGGCATGCGCGCGCCCGACAGCGTATCGTTCGCGAGTTCCCGCAGGCTCAGCACCATGTCACGTGGCGATAGCGGAAACCCCGACGCGTTTGCCGGGCAAGCCTCGTGGCAGCGGCCGCATTTGGTGCAGGCGTCGAAGTTCAGAAGATATTTGTCCGAGAAGTCGGCGAGTTCGGAAAAGCCGATCTTGTCCTGATCGACATCCGCCGTCGGCAGGCGACGCTTGGCGTCCGGATCGACCGCCATCAGCGCGCCCATGGCGGTGAAGATGTGCTGCACCTTGGTGTATGGAACGAGGCCGATGAAGGCGAGCGCGAGAAGACCATGGGTCCACCAGAGCCCCATGCGGAACCCCGCGCCACCTTCGGGGCCGATGCCGATCCCTTGTAGAATAGAGGCGGTCACGGTGCCGACCGGCGACCACCACCGGTAATCCCAGACCGTCGGGTCGCCCTGCAGCCAGACCAGCCGGGAAGCCTCCAGCAGAAAGCCGGTCGCGGCGATCAGGATAAGGGTCCAAAGGAACGCCCAGTCCTCGCGGCGATAGGACGCGCGGTCGTAGTCGGGCTCGTCGGGCGCGCGATCGGGGCGGCGGTAATCCAGTTTCGGAAGCGCCAGCCACTTGCGCCGGTACATCATATAAAGAAGGCCGGCGATCAGCCCGACACCGGCAATGTCCAGGACCAGCGAGAAAATGAGGTAGAACGAGCCGTACCAGAATTTGAGCCCGGTCAACGGTTCGATGATGTCGTATTCCAACGTGATGATGCTGGTACCGATGAACAGCAGCACGAAACCGAAGAAGATCAGGGCGTGCGCGGAGCCCGCCCGGCGCGCGCGCCGCTTAATCGTGCGATGCGAAAGAACCGTCTCGACCATCCGCGCAAAACGCGGCCAGAACGGCGACCATGCGCCGGAACGCACACCCCTGCGGTATTTCCGGACCTGCATGTAAACGCCGTAGACGAAAGCGGCTATGGCCACGACGGCCGCAACGTAGAAGACGAGGGTCATCCAAACCGGAAAATCCTGAAACAGGATGCGCGTCACGTCCCGCGGGTCGTGTTCGGGGCTGATCATCGTGGCCGCTCCTCCTGATCTCACGGAAACCATCGTCGGACATCGCGCATCCCGGGCGTCTCGTTCCGGACCCGGACGAGGGTCGGGCGGGCGCGCCGGGAGTCGGGCCGGCCGTCCACCGGCTGGCCCGACTTTCCTCTTTGCGTTCTAGAGCTTCCACTCCTGGCGGTACTCGCCGCCGGGCAGGTAAGCCGAGCCCCAGACCGAGGCTTCGCGCTTGTAGGCAAGCGGAAGCTGTGGATTGGCTTCCTCGATCTCGCGAGCGATGCGATGCCCGTCGAAGGTCGCATCGGCCATCAGCTTCGGCGCCCAGGCATCGCCGACCACGTAGACACCCTTGATGTCGTTCGCGGCCCACTCGTCCTTGCGGGCCTTGAGTTCGCGGAACAGCCCATCGTTCGATCGACGCCCCGTGACCAGAACCAGCGTGTCGTACTCGTGCCACTCGTGGGTTCGGTTCTCCACGCGCGGGATCACCCCAGGGCCGCGATACTCCCGCCGGGAGCCGTCGCCCCAGATGTTGTAGATTTCGATCCGACCATCCTCGACTTTGGTGACCCAGCTGTCGCCGACGACCCGGACATGCAACTCGTGCAGGCGGCGGTGCATGTTCGGCGCCTCCAGCGTGAAGTGCATGTATTTGCCGAACCCGACGCCATCGATCACCGACACCTCGTGGCCCTTGGCGGCCAGCATCTCGGCCAATGACGGGCCCATGAAATATGGATCCGCGTTGAGGATCGTGACCCGCTTGCCGACGGCCTTGCCGTCGACCAGGATCTGCTCCGGTGTCGCGTGGTTCGGCTTGCTGGAATCGATTCCCGGAATCGGATCATGGCTGAGGGCGTTGGTGCCGTCGCCGCACCAGGACGAGCCGGTGGCGAGGATCACCTTGTCGGCGCCGTAGGCGAGGACATCGTCCGCCGTCAACGCCTTGCCGCCGAGCGCCAATTGGCTGTCGCGGTTCTTCTTGACCAGCTTGTCGAGCTGCACTTCGCGATAGTCGCGGTGATAGCCCCACTCGCCGAGACCCGGCAGCGTCACCACCGTATTGACGTGGCCGCCCACCTTGTCGGCGCTGTCGGCCAGATGGACCACATAGCCGCGCTCCATCAGCACCCGCGCCGCCTCGCCGCCCGCCGGACCGGCGCCGATCACTAGAATGGTATCGTCGGACCCGGCCTGCTCGAACTTCTCGGGGTGCCAGCCGCGGCGGTATTCCTCGCCCGCGGTGGCGTTCTGGGTGCAGATCATCGGCGGTCCGCCGATCTCCCAGCGCGAGATGCAGACGTTGCAACCAATACAGGTCCGCACGTCGTCCATCCGGCCTTCCTGGATCTTCTGCGGCAGGAACGGGTCCGAGATCGATGGGCGGGCGCAGCTGATGATGTCGAGTTCACCGTTGCGGATGACCTCGGCCATCTTTTCCGGATCGGTGAAACGGCCAACGCCCAAAACGGCCTTCTTGGAATGTTGCTTGACGAATTTCTGCCACGGGATCTGGTGGCCCTGGCGATAAAATCGCGACGGACCGGCATCCTCGCCCCATTCGGCGATGTCGCCGACCTTGATGTCCCAGACATCGACCAGATCGTCCGCGAGCTGAATGAACTTGATGCCGTCGACCTCGACCTCGACACCGGCGGTGCCGTAGAGCGAGTCGATCGCGAAACGCGAGGCGATGGCGCAGTCGTTCCCGACCGCTTTCTTCACCTGTTCCAGGGTCTCGACCCAGAACCGGGCGCGGTTCTCGAATGCGCCGCCGTACTTGTCGGTGCGCTTGTTGTGGTAGGGCGACAGGAACTGCACCGGCAGATAGGCGTGGCCGCCATAGACATTGACGATGTCGAAGCCTGCGTCGCGCGAGCGGAGCGCCGCGTCGACATAATACTGCTGGACCTGACGAATGTCGTCATGGTCCATCTCGTGGCAGTAGGTCAGGGTCTCGAATTCCGAGGCGTACTGGGTGGCGCCGCGCGGCGTGCAGCGGGTCTCCATGCAAGGCGCGTGCGACGAGCCATACCACAGCTCGACGCCGGCCAGCGCGTCGTGCCTGTGGATCTCGTCGGTCATCGCCCGCAGGTTGCGCACGTCGCCTTCGTCCCAGATCCGCGCCGAGACGCGGTGGGTATCGTCGGATTCCGGGTGGATCGAGCAATATTCGGTGTTGATGGCCCCCCAGCCACCCTCGGCCTTGACGCCGCGATGCGCCGCCTGGAAGCCCGGCTTGTCCGACCCCGCCCCGATGCAGTGCGGACTCTGATGGAACCGGTTCTTCATCACCTTCGGACCGATCTGGATCGGCTCGAAAAGGATATCGTATTTGGCCGGTCGCTTGTCTGCCATCGTGTTTCTCCCCTGAATTGGCGGCCTGAGGCCTCTTGCTGCGTTAGTCTTTGTTCTCCGGCTTTGTTGTCAGGCCCGTGCTGATCATCAGTGCCGCGGCCAGGAATTTTCTCGGGTCGTCGAAGACCGGCAGCTTCTCCGCCCGCCAGCGATCGTGGAGGCGGCAGACCGGTGGTTCGCCACGTTCGAGGGCGGCGAGCGCCTCGGCGGCCTCTCGGGCGAAGGCCTTCATCCGGGTGCGCGTGCTCTGCTGATACGTGTCCCAATGCTTCGCCTCCATGCGCAGGTGGAACAGCGAGGAGCGGGCACGACGGGCGATCCGCATGCCGGCGATAAAGCTGTCCGCCCCGCTCCAAAGCCCGCGCGCGCGGGCATAGAGCCGGTGGGCGCGCGCTTCCTGGCCGGACAGTCGCTCCGCCAGGGCGGCGTTGGCGAGGCTGGTCGCATAGCGCGGATCGGAGCGGCGGAACCTCCAGAAGGCGAGGCGTCGGGCCCGGCGCCAGAGCCGGATCGCCTGATCCGCGTCGCCGGACCGCCAAGCAGCCTCGGCGTCCTCCTGCAGCCGCTCCCAGCGCAGATCGGCGCGGCGCCAGCCGGCGGCGCGGGCTGCCTTCTCCTCGCGGTTCCGCTTCTCGTCTGACGCCGCGGCGTCAGAAACCGAGATACGCGGCGCGGACATGGTCGTTGTCGTGAAGTTCATCTGCGGGTCCTTCAAGCGCCATGGCGCCGGTCTCGAGCACGTAGGCGTAGTCGGCCAGGTCGAGCGCGAGCTCGGCATTCTGCTCGACCAGCACGACCGTCACGCCTTCCTTCCCGATCTGTTCGACGATCCGGGCAATCTGTTCGACGATCACCGGGGCGAGGCCCATCGACGGCTCGTCCATCAGCAGGAGCTTCGGTCGGCTCATCAGCGCGCGGCCGATCGCCAGCATCTGCTGCTCGCCGCCCGAAAGCGTCTGCGCGCGCTGGCGCCGCCGCTCGCGGAGCCGCTCGAAGCGGACATAGATGCCGTCCAGATCGGCGGCGATGGCCGCCTTGTCGCGTCGCAAGAAGGCGCCGGTGCGCAGGTTCTCCTCGACGGTGAGATCGGGAAATATCCGGCGCCCTTCCGGCACATGGGCGATGCCGAGAGCGACGATGCGGTCCGGCGGCAGCCTGTCGATCCGCTCGCCGCGGAAGCGGATTTCGCCGGCAGTGAGCTTGGCGAGACCGGAAATGGCCCGCAGCGTCGTCGTCTTGCCGGCGCCGTTGCCGCCGATGATGGTGACGATGGCGCCTTCGGGGATGGTCATGGAGACGCCGCGCAATGCCGCGACCTTGCCGTAGCTCACGGCGGCGCCGTCGATCTCAAGCAACATGGCGCGCACCTCCGAGATAGGCCCTGATCACCTCCGGATGATTGCGGATTTCGCTCGCCGTGCCCTCGGCCAGCAGCTTGCCGAAATTCATGCAGGTAATGCGGTCGCAAAGTCCCATGATCGCGTGCATGTCGTGCTCAACCAGAAGGATGGTCACGCCCGAGGCATTCAGCTTGCGCATCAGCGCCATCATCGCCTTCGTCTCCTCCGGATTCATGCCGGTGAAGGGCTCGTCGAGCAGCACCATTTCCGGTGCCGAGGCCAGCGCCACCGCCATGCCGAGCGCGCGTTGATGGCCGTGGGAGAGGTCGCCCGCGCGCTCCTGCGCATGGTCGGCGAGACCGAAGAAATCGAGTGCCCGCTCGGCCTTCTCGCGCGCCGCGTGGCGTTCGGCACGGTCGGTTCCCAGAAGCGCGGTGTGAAGCGCCGGAAAATGCTGCATGTGCGTGCCGACCAGGGCGTTCTCGACGACGCTCAATTCGGCGAACAGCGTCGAGTGCTGGAAGGTGCGGACCAGCCCCTTCCGCGCCACTCGGAACATCGGCAGGCCCGAAATCTCCTCGCCCTTGAAACGGACATGACCGGAACTCGGTGTGTAGAATCCCGAGATCATGTTGAAGGTGGTGGTCTTGCCGGCGCCGTTCGGACCGATCAGGCCGTGGATCGTGCCCTTTTCGACCGTGAATGACAGTGCGTCCACCGCGATCAGGCCACCGAAACGCATGGTGAGCTGGTCGACTTCAAGAAGCGTCATGGGCCGCCTCCATATCCGTGGCTTTCGCACCCGCCGCCGGTCGCGTGTCGGCGCGCTTCGTCGCTTGCGTGAACCGCTGTACCAGGCTCTCGAGCCCCTTCGGCAGGAACAGCACCGAGGCGATCAGCACGAGGCCGTAGATCAGCGGCCGCCACTGCTCGAAGCCGATCTCGCGGAGCACGATCTCATTCAGCACAGTCAGCGCGATGCAGCCCAGGATCGGGCCATAGAAGGTCGCCGTGCCACCGACGATCGCCCAGGTCAGCACGAACACCATCATCTCGACGTCGAAGCTGTTCGGATTGATGGTGCCGATATAATGCGCCAGCAGCGCGCCCGAGAGTCCGGCAAATCCGCTGGCGATGACGAAGGCCAGCGTGCGCCAGGCGCGAACATTGACGCCGGCCGCCCCCGCAAGCTTGTCCTGCCAGTGGACGGCATGGAAGGTCAGCCCGACGGGCGAGCGCTCGATCCGCCACAAGACCCACAGCGAGGCGCCCACCACCACAAGGGCGAGATAATAATAGCTGACCGGCTCGAAGAAATCGAAACGCAGCCACCCGAGGTCGAGGTCCGGCACCCCCTCGATCCGCTTCAAGCCTTTGGGGCCGCCGAAGGGCTCGCGAAACCGTTTCCAAAGCAGGCGGATGATCTCGCCGGCGGCAAACGAGCCGATCAGGAAATAGAAGCCCTTCATCCGAAACAGCGGGAAACTCAACACCAGCGCGACGGCCGCGGCGGTCAGCGCCCCGAGTATCGCCGAAACCGGCACCCAGATTCCGAAATGCTTGGAATACAGCGCCGAGGCGTAGGCGCCGACACCCATGATGACGACATGACCCAGCGACCATTCGCCGGTCAGCGTCAGCAGGCGGTAAGAGGCGACCAGCAATACGTTGATGGTCAGAAAGACCAGGATTTCCTGCTGTGAGTAGGACAGCGCGTGGGGCACGAGGATGAGAAGCGCCGCCAGCGCGATCCATGCGAGCCCCTTAAGCACGGTCCACCGTCCCGAAGAGGCCCGTCGGTTTCACGATCAGCACGAGCAACATCAGCCCAAGCCCCACGATATCGGCGATCACCCCGTCCCAGAACGTCGTGACGAAGGTATGGATGAAGGCGTAGGCGACCGCCGCCACCACCGCCCCCTCCAGCGAGCCAACCCCGCCGACGATGATCACGATGAAGGCGGTGATGATGACGCTGTGGCCCATATACGGGTTGACGCTGACCAGCGGCGCCGACAGCGCGCCCGCCACCCCGGCCAGCGCCGCGCCGATGAACATGGCGATGCGCGCGGTCTGGTTGATCGCGATGCCCTGCAAGGCCGCCGCCTCCGGATCCTGGGCACTGGCGCGCAGCGCCCAGCCGAAACGGGTTTTCTTCAAGAACAGCCAGAGCGCGGTCAGCAGCACGATCGCGGCGATCACGACATAGAGTCGCTGAACCGGAAAGCGGACCCTTTCGAAAAAGATGATGACGTCCTGGGTCACCGGCGGGACATGCTCCATGCGCACTCCGAAGAGCAGCACGGCCGCCGCCTGCAGGACCATGAGGAAGCCGATCGAGGCGACGAGCCCCCCGAGCGGGTTGTCGCGGAGCGGGCGAAACAGCGCCCGCTCCATGGCAAGCCCGAGAATGCCGACGAAGACAAGCCCCGCAGCGACCGCGATCGGGAACGGGACGGCGAGGTCCGCATAGAGCGCCACCACCGCATAGGCACCCGCCATGAACAGTTCGCCATGGGCGAAATTGATGACCCCCATCACGCCGAAGATCAGCACGAGCCCGACGGCCACCAGCGACATGTAGCTGGCGGCATAGATCGCATTCAGTCCGGTTTGCAGAAGCAGGTCCATGGCTCGGCAGATCGCGACAGGAGAGAAGAAGCGGCGGACCGTCAGGTCCGCCATCGGGCCGGCGCCGGCGTCAGCCGCGCTGGTTCCACATCTGGCCGTAGGCCTCCATGTGCTTCTTCAGGAGTTCGCCGTGCTTGTCGTACCAGGCGGGGATGCTCCGGAACTCCTTGATCACCGCCTTGCCGTTCTCGATCCGCACCACGGGCCAGTCTCCGACCAGCGCGTTGTCGATGCCGAACAGGTCCTTGCCCCACCATTCGGCCTCGCCGAAAGCGTGCTTGCCGACCTGTTTCATGGCGGCGAGCACCGCGTCGGGCTCGGCGCTACCGGCAGTCTCGGCCGCGGCCTTCCAAAGGTCCATGATCGAGGCATATTCCCAGGAAACCGCGCCCCACTCGCCCGGATGGCGTTCGTTGTAGACCTCGTAGAACTTGTTGGCGTCCTTGAAGTTGATGTTGTCGGCATTGAGCGCAGGGTCGTCGAAGTCCGGAAACTGGAAGATGAAGCCTTCCATGAACTCCTTCGAGGTCTTCTCGATAATCTGGTCGTAGAAGTCGGCGGTGCAGGAGATGATCTGCCCCTTGTAGCCTTGCTGGAACAGCTGCTCGCAGATCGGATGGACATAGTCGGCGTAGGAGGTGTCGAGACAAACGATATCCGGGTTGTTGGCGATCAGCTTGGTGACCACGGGCGCGAAGTCGGTGGTCGCCGGATCGAACAAGAGCGGCTCCTCCTGCATCTCGATCCCGGCCGCCTCGAAAGCCGCCAGATAGGTGGCGACCGACGGCAGTCCCAGCGCGTCGTCCTGAGCACACATCACCGCCGTCTTCAGGCCGGGATTGTTCTCGGTCAGCCACTCGACGCCGGTGACGTTGTAGATCGGGTGGACCTCGGCCGGCGCCACCAGCGTCGTGGTGTCGGGCGATAGGTCGGAGGGCAGCAGCGTCGAGAACAGCATACCGGTCTTGTCGGCTACCGGCTGGGCGCCCGGCCAGGTATCGCCGCCCAACATCATGACGAATTTGACCTCGTCCTCCCGGATCAACTGTGTCGCACCGGTGCGCGCCTTGGCAGGGTCGTATTCGTTGTCGTAGCCGACGAATTCGATCTTATAATCCCCATCGGCCAGCTTCACCCCGCCCGCCTCGTTGACCCATTCGGCCCAGATCCGGCAGCCGTCGAGCCCTGGCTTGCCCCAGGCGGCCACCGGCCCCGTGAGCGGCGCCAAAAAGCCGATCTTGATGACCTTTTCCTGGGCGAACGCACGAACCGACAGCCCGGACGCCGCGACCGCGCCCAATGCGGCCGTGGCGCCGAGAAGTTTTCTCCGCGTCCAATCAAGCTTGAGAGTCTTGGTAACCATGACAGTCCTCCCTTTGCGTCGCATGGCCTCTTTTTCACCGGCCGATGCGACATCCCTTCGACACCGTTTTTCTTTTTTGATCCGATTACGGACCAATTTATCGGTTTTTGGGCTGATCTGTGGAAAAATCTATCATCGATCTGATCCAATTTCAACCAAATCTAGTCATTTTCCGAAATTGGTTGATTCATGCCCGATCAGCGAGGAACGGCTTTAGGCGGTGCAACCGTCAGTAACGCTATGAATCAGCCATTGTCGGATGGGGCAAAAACCGAGATGCACGGTTCGATTTTGGATCAACTGGGGGTGATGGCGCGCAAATGGCCTGCCCCCAATGGCCGGATGACCGTTGATCGCGCGAATCCGAACCGTGGCGGGACGAGACCACTGCCGTAGTGGCGCCCGCCGCAACGACCGGGTTGACGGTCAACGATCCGGCAGCGATCGCTAACAGTCCGCGATCCCAGCCTCGGACGAGCCCGAACCTTTCCCACCCGCCGCCGGCAGCAGGAATGGCGTGGCTCACGGAAGTCGAGATCAGACGCGTCAGATCACGCCTGCATCGGGCTCGGGCATGCCGCTCCCAAAGTAGTCGATCAACGCGGACCGCGCCGATCTTCGCCGGATCCCGGTAGCGCCATCCGCACAAATACCACATCCCTGACCAAACCTCTGTCGCAGCTGAAACCGTCTTCGAAGCCGTCCCTTGGCGTGAGGTAAATGAGCGGCGCGGTACCGAGATTCGGTTGCCGGCGCGCTTCGCCGTGATCCGGCGATGATCATCGTCCACTCGTTGCCTGAGCGCGTCATGCTCCCGATTTGCGCGTCGACGACGGAAGAGGACGATCAGAGAAACGGATCGTCGAGCGTCGGATCACCGCTCCGTTTTCCTCGACTATGGTACGCCTACGGTGAAGGCCGCCTTGCGAATGTTGGAGTATGGGTGTTTCATATTACGCCCGAAGCGTGAAGCGTGAAGCGTGATGAGATGGTAGTGGAGACCGCCGTTCCGCGCGATATTTATCAAGTGATCCCGATTTCGCGGTAGAGACTTTTCCATGGGCCAGTCCGGGCAGCCAAACCAAAAGGGCATGGATGTCGCCGCGACGTTCTTCGGGTACTTGATGTCCGAGTAAGGTGCCGGTCGTAGACCTCGACGACGGCTATCTCCATCTCGTGGGCCTGATGACTGGGCGTTCCACGGATCTCTCTGAACATAAAAGTAAGGAGGGTCGGCTCGAACCCATCCGCGATACGTTCTTCTGCCATTGTCGCAAAGGCATTCACGAGAAGCTTTGCCGGGGTCATGCTGTCTGTGTAGGGCGGTGAGAAAGTAGGCCACGAAGCGGCGCGCAGATGGACGGTCCGCGCTACATCTGGTGGAACTTCGTGTCCTCGCGCCCCGAGCGTATCGAGCAGGCCAAGGAAGAATGGCGCCGGGGCCGCTTCGAGACGGTGCCAGGTGACGAGGAGGAGTTCATCCCCTTGCCCGAGAACGCGCGGCAGGTGATGCGCGCCGAAGGCGGGGTGCACTACCCGTGAGCCCTCGCCTTGCCGCGTCGGCTGTCGCGCTTGTAACGGTGTCCCGCTGCCCCGGTCTTTGCCGCCGACGAGCCCACCATGCTCGAGCTCGCCGGAATAGAGACTGTCGGGCGGACACCGCTTCAGCCTGCAGCAACCGGCTGACACTATACGCCAGCAGCGGGATAGACGACCTTGTTCTGCGCTGTTCTTTGTGCGCCTGGCGTCGGCACACCCGTGTGTACCAGGAGGCGGTTACGAAAGCCTTGCTATGCAGTAACCCCTTTGTAGAAAGGGTTTGGATCAAGTTCTGGCGGAGAGGGGGGGATTCGAACCCCCGATACGCTTGCACGTATGCCGCATTTCGAGTGCGGTGCATTCGACCACTCTGCCACCTCTCCGGCCGAAACCCCGAAAATCTTCGGGGTGTCTTCGCAAAAGGCGCGGCGTCGACGCGGGAACCGCGTCACCCATCCGCACCCTCATTCTGTGAACCGAGGCATGGTCGGCGCTTCATCAGCGCGCGGCTCTCTTATCAAAGGCTTGGGCGCCGACACAAGAGCAAAGGCGCCGTCTTCGTCACTTCATGGCCCGCCGGCGGTCTCACGGGCGAATTTCGCCGGCCGGTGGCGGCGATCAAGCGTCCCGCGCGGCCGCCGCGCCAGCACGGAAATGAGAAAAGCGGGAACCGGTTTTCGACCCGCATTCCGCGGCAACTGATCGGAATCGCCCCCATGCGTGACATCGGATCGATCCGATGTCACGCGAACTGGAGCCGGGTGACTCTAGCCGCGCGAATAAAGCGGCCACGCATCAGCACGTGTTCTCGGACCGGTCCGCCCGAGCACCGGCTTCGCCGATCCCGCCGGTAAGCGGCAGGTCAAAAAGCGCCGGCACGGGTGGCCAGACAACTTCGGGTTGAGGCGCGAGGAAATCCAGCAACGCATCGAGCAATGTCCAGGCCGCCTCGTCGTGCTGCAGATGATGGCTGAGCAGCCCGATCGGCTCGCCATCGCCGCCGCCATTCAGGCGATGGTCGATTTCGGCCGCCAGAAGCCGGTCGGCCTCGGCCGGCGTCAGCCCCCTCGCCTCGCGCCAGTTCATCAGGTCGAGATGGGTGTTCAGCCGGTGCGGCTCGGCCGACGCGGTGCGGCCGAAGGTGGACAGCCCTGGCACCCCCGCCCCGGCGAGCCTGGCGCGAAACCCTTCGCCGATGCGGTTCCAGGGCGGCACGAACGCCGGCAGAAAGCGGCCGGGAAACAGACTGGCCAGTGCCGCGCGGCCCGCCGCCGCTTCGTCGAGCATGACGCCGATCGGCCGGTGATCGCCGAACTCGGCGCGTTTTTGTCCCTCCGGCGCATGATTGGCGTGGTGCCAGCCGTGGAGAAGGACTGCTACTGCATCGCCACCGGATAGCACCTCGGCCAGTTCCGCCGCGACGCCCTCCGGGATGACCGCGAGCGCCAGTAGCACACCGGCGGCGCGGCGCAGCGCAAGCAGCCGCGTGAGCGGCGCGGTCGGCCGGTTGGCATCGTCATCGCGCCACCAGAATGCGATCGTGCGACCATCGTCACGGGCCGCTTCCAGCGCCGCGCGGGCAAGGGGAAACAGGGCGGCACTCACGCGGCGGCGCGCTCGGCCGCCTCGGTCAGCAGCCGCGCGACATGGTCAATGCCGGGCTCGGGCGAAAACTCCCGGCGAACCTTTGCCTCCCCGGCCTGGCCCAGACGATCGGCGAGCTGCGGATCGTCCATCAACCGCGCCATCGCGGCGGCGAGTTCTTTGGAATCGCGCTCGGCGACGAGCAGTCCGGTCTGCCCGTCCTCGACCAGTTCCGGGATCGCCGAGACCCGCGTCGAGATGACCGGTACACGGTGTGCCTGCGCTTCCATCAAGACGTTGGGCAGCCCGTCGCGATCGCCGGATTTGGCGATGCGGGACGGCAGCACGAACAGGTCGGCGCCCGCCAGCATCTGAAAGACATGCTCGCGCTCGCGGCTGCCATGCCAGACGATGCGCTCGCCGATACCCGCCTTGTCGGCCTGTGCTTGCAGCTTTGCCGTCAGCGGCCCGCCGCCGACATGCTCGAAGCTCCAGTCCCGGTCCCTCAGCCAAGCCAGCGCGCGGATGAGGTCGCCATAGCCCTTCTTCTCGACCGTGCGGCCGACCGAAACGATGCGAAACGGGCCGCTTCGCCCGCGATCTCGATCGACCGGCCGTATCTCGGAGAGGTCGAGGCCATGATAGACGAGTTCGACCGTGCGCGGATTCGCCGCGAGCGAGCGCAGATAGTCGAGATTGACCTTGGTGCAGGTGACGCCGAAGGCGGCCGAGGCGAGTTTTTCGGTCAGCTCCCACGGCTGCGTCGTCCAGATGTCCTTGGCGTGGGCCGAAAACGACCAGCCAAGGCCGCGAATCGTCGCCGCATAGCGGGCAACGGAAGCCGGCGTATGGAGATAGTGGGTGTGCAGCCAGTCGATGTCGGCGGGCAGCTCGCGGGCGAGGACGCAGGCCTGGCCGAAACGGCGATAGCGGTTGGCCGTCGGGTCGCGCTTCAGGTCCGCCTCGAACAGGCGACGCGCCAAACCATAGCCCGGCTGGCGCTCGGCGAAGTCGCGACCGGCGCGGACCCGCGGCGGATCGTCCTTCAGATATTCCGGCAGATAAAGCACGTCCGCCTTGATGCGGCGATGGACGGGATGAACCCCCGCCTCGGCGGGCTGGCGCAACGAGATGATGAGCTGCGCGACGCCGCGATCCTCAAGCCCGGCGATTTCCTGGGCGATGAAGGTCTCCGACAGGCGCGGATAGCCTTTGACGAGTATGGCGATACGCAAAGGCATGGAATCGCTGATTCTCCGGTTCGCCGGCGGCGACATCGCGACGTCGCTCGCGAGAGGTGCATCGCGGCATCTAGGCGACAAACCGCTTGGCCTGCAAGGCGAAGTGCTCCGCGACAGCCGGCGGTCAAACCGTCATTTGACAAATCTCCGGCGCTCGAACCTTACTGATAGCCACGACCCCATGAGGACGCATCGATGGACCGACCGACAGCGCGACGATGGATTGGCTCGCGGAGCGTCTTCGCGGCGGTCTTGGCCCTATCGATCGGCGTAGCGACCGGCTTTGCCACCCCTATCAACGCCCAGACCCTCTTTGCGGAACCGGCCTCCCTCGCCGCCAAGGTCGCGGATGGCGCGTTGCCACCGGTGGCCGAGCGTCTGCCGCAAACCCCGTTCATCCTGCCGGTCGACAACGCCTGCCCGGCCGATCGCCCCGGCGGTACGCTGCGGATGCTCGGCGCCAGTGCCAAGGATACGCGAATCCTCCCGGTCTTCGGTTACGCACGTCTCGTCGGCTACGACGAAAATTACGACATCGTGCCGGATATCGCCGAGAGCTACGCCGTCGAGGAAGGCCGCATCTTCACCTTCCGGCTGCGGCCCAGCATGAAATGGTCCGATGGCGCACCGTTCACCTCCGAGGACTTCCGCTATTTCTGGGAGGACATGGCCAAGAATCCGGACATCGCCAAATTCGGAGTCCCCGCTGAGCTGCTGGTCGATGGCGAGGAACCGGAGGTCACCTTTCCCGGCCCTTACGAGGTCCGCTATGCCTGGACGGGACCCAATCCGAACTTCCTCGCCGCGCTCGCCGCGGCTCTCCCCTTCGAGATCTTCCGGCCCGCCCATTACCTCAAGAAGTATCACGAGAAATACGCCGACCCGAAAAAGCTGAAAGCCAAGATCGAGGCCGCCGGCCAGCGCAACTGGGCCGCGCTGCATTTCAAGAAGGACCGCGGCCACCGCAACGACAATCCGGACCTGCCAACGCTGCAGCCGTGGACGCTCGCCACCAAGCCGCCGGCCGAGCGGCTGACCTTCGAGCGCAATCCCTATTTCCACCGGGTCGACCTGAGGGGCCGGCAACTTCCCTATATCGACAGGGTTACCCTGACGATCGCCAATTCCGGCCTGATTCCGGCCAAGGTCGCCAACGGCGAAGCCGATCTGCAGGCCGCCTATCTCAGCTTTCCCAATTACCCGTTCCTGAAACGCGGCGAGAAACGCAGCGGCTACGAAGTCCGGCGCTGGGAATCGGGCCGCGGCTCGCATGTCGCGCTCTATCCCAACCTCAATGTCACGGACCCGGTTTGGCGCCAGATGATCCGCGACGCCGACTTCCGCCGAGCCCTCTCGCTCGCCATCAATCGGGCCGACATCGACAAGGCGATCTTTTATGGACTCGCCGAGCCGGGCGCCAATACGGTCCTTCCGGGTTCCCCGATGTTCACGCCGGACCTGCCTACCCGCTGGACCGCCTACGACCCCGACAAGGCGAATTTGCTTCTGGACAACCTCGGCCTCAAGCGCGCCACCCGTGGCGGGCTGCGGCATTTGCCGGATGGGCGCGAGATCCGCATCGTGGTCGAGACGGCGGGAGAAAGCAGCGAACAGTCCGACGTCCTGCAACTCGTCCGCGACGATTGGCGCAAGATCGGCATCGACCTTCTGATCCGCGAATCCCAGCGCGAAATCTTCCGCAATCGCATCAAGGCGGGCTCGACGCTGATGTCGGTCTGGACGGGGCTCGACAATGGGCTGCCGACACCGGCCACGGACCCGAAGGAACTCGCCCCCGCGACCGCCGAACAAATGCAATGGCCGGGCTTCGGCATGTGGGTGGAAACCGGCGGCACCGGCGGCGAGGCGCCCGGCGACGGCCCGGACCTTGCCGGCATCCGCGAGCTCATCCAACTCCGCCGGCAATGGATGCGGACGACCGACGCCGCGGAGCGCACGGCGGTCTGGAACAAGATGCTGCGGATCTCGGCCGATGAGGTCTATACGATCGGAATCGTCTCGGGCGTCGATCAGATCGTGGTGGTTTCGGACACGCTGCGGAACGTGCCGGAGCGTGGCGTCTACAACTATAATCCCGGCGCCTATTTCGGCATCTATCATCCCGACGGATTCTGGTTCGATTGCCCCTCGAATGTGGCTGCAGGCTCGCCCTCGTGATCCGCTACGTCGCCCGCCGTCTCGTGACCATGGCCTGGACGCTGCTGGCGATCAGCGTTCTCGTCTTCATCATCATCCAACTGCCGCCCGGCGACTATCTGACCAGCTACATCGCCGAGATTCAGGCACAGGGCGAGAACGTCTCCGCCGACAAGATTGCCTTCCTGCGCGAGCAATACGGCTTGGACAAGCCGCTCTGGCTGCAATATCTGGTCTGGGTGACCGGCCTCGTGCAGGGCGATCTCGGCTATTCCTTCGAATACAACCAGCCTGTCGCAGACGTCGTCGGCGATCGGATACCGATGACGATCCTGCTCAATGTGGCGACGGTCGTCTTCGTCTATCTTGTCTCGTTTCCGATCGGCATCTATTCGGCCACCCACCAATACAGCTGGGGCGACAACGGGCTCAGCGTCCTTGGCTTCCTCGGCCTGGCGACGCCGAACTTCCTGCTGGCGCTGATCCTGCTCTACCTCGCCAATGTATGGTTCGGCACCTCGATCGGCGGATTGATGGCGCCGGAATATATCGACGCGCCGTGGTCGCTTGCCAAGATCGGCTCGGTCCTGTCGCATCTGTGGGTGCCGGTGCTGGTGATCGGCACGGCGGGTACGGCCGGCATGATTCGGCGGCTACGGGCCAATCTCCTCGACGAGCTCAACCGGCAATATGTCGTCACTGCCCGCGCCAAGGGGCTGCCGGAGCGCCGGCTACTGCTCAAATACCCGCTGCGCATGGCGCTCAATCCGTTCATCGCCGATCTCGGCAGCCTGCTGCCGCAAATCGTCTCGGGCTCGGTGATCATTTCGGCGGTAATGTCGCTGCCGACGACCGGGCCGATGCTGCTCTCTTCGTTGCGCAGTCAGGACATGTATCTGGCCGGCTCGTTCCTGATGTTCCTGGCGCTTTTGACGGTGGTCGGCATGTTCGTTTCCGACATCCTGCTGGCGATCCTCGATCCGCGGATTCGCCTCGGCCGGAGTACGGCGCGATGAGCCCCACGCCCCACTTCGTCTCGCGTGAACCGTTCGATCCGGAGGCGACCGTCGCCGCGGGTTCGACGGTGTCTCGAGCCTATATGGAGGCCTCCCAGACGAAGCTGATCTGGTGGCGCTTCCTGCGTCACCGTGTGGCGGTCGTCTCGCTCGCCTTCCTTCTGTTCAGTTATGCCGCGATCGTCATCGTCGAGATGATCGCGCCCTACGAACTCCAGACCCGCAACACCGACTTTATCTTCGCTCCGCCGCAACCGCTGCATCTCGTCCACGACAGCCGGTTCGTCGGCCCATTCGTCTATCCGCTCGATTACGAATTGAACCTGGAGACGTTGAAGCGCGAATACGGCGAAGACACCTCCCGGCCGCTGCCGCTGCGGTTCTTCTGTCAGGGCGACCCTTATGAATTCTGGGGCATCGTGGGCGCCCGGTTCCATTTCGTCTGCCCGCCCGAGGGGGGCACATTCTTCCTGCTGGGCACCGACCGTCTCGGCCGCGACATGTTTTCACGCATCTCCTACGGCGCGCGCATATCGCTGACCGTCGGCCTCGTCGGCGTCACGCTCAGCTTTCTTCTGGGTATTACCATCGGCGGGCTCGCCGGTTATTTCGGCGGCTGGGTCGACTCCGTCGTGCAGCGGACGACGGAAATCCTGCGGTCGATCCCAGAACTACCGCTCTGGCTCGCCCTTTCCGCGGCGCTCCCGGTCACCTGGAGCCCGCTGCTGATCTATTTCGGCATCACCCTGATCCTGGCACTGCTCGACTGGCCGGGGCTGGCGCGCGCTGTGCGCTCGAAACTCTTCGCTCTGCGCGAGGAAGACTTCGTCGTCGCAGCCGAAATGCTGGGCGCCAGTCCGCGGCGGATCATCTTCCGGCATTTGCTGCCGAATTTCATGAGCCATCTGATTGCCTCGGCGTCGCTGTCGATCCCGACGATGATCCTGGCCGAGACGGCCTTAAGCTTCCTCGGGCTGGGTCTGAGGCCACCGATCACCAGTTGGGGCGTCTTGCTGTCGGAGGCGCAGAACATCGAGGCAGTGGCGCTCTATCCGTGGCTGCTGTTGCCCATGCTGCCGGTGGTCCTGACCGTGCTCGCCTTCAGTTTCGTCGGCGACGGCTTGCGCGACGCGGTCGACCCGCATCACTAGCGCATCGATTATTCACCCACGCCGGCGGCGCGGAGCGGCACGCCCTGTGCCAAACGCGGCGTGAACAACTCCATCCGCCGCTCCACGCCGTTGAGGGCATGGACGCCGACCGAATCCCAGCGTTCGGGCAAAAGCGCGGCGACCTCGGCGCTGGCGAGCACGCTGAGATCCATCGTCTTGGTCAGTTTCTCAATTCGCTCGACCTGGGTGACCGTCGGTCCGATCACCGTGAAGGCCAAGCGCTCGGGCACGCCGATATTGCCGAAGACGACGTTGCCGATATTGAGGCCGATGCCGAAATCCATCGTATCGAGGCCGCGTTCGCGCCGGACCGCGTTGGCCTCCTCGCGCATCAGGAAGGATTCGCCGACAGCCTCCAACACCTTGGCGCTGAGGGCCGCGGCGTCCGTCGCGTCATCCAGCGGAAAGATCACTAGCACGGCGTCGCCGATAAAGGCGAGCACCTCGCCGCCGGCCCGGATCGCCGGACGCGCGGCACATTCGAAATAGTCGTTGAGAAGCCGCAAGAATGCGGTGCTCTCCAGCCGACCGGTCAACCGGGTCGAGTCGCGCAGATCGGAATACCAGACCAGCGCCCTCGTGGTCGCCCCGTCGCCGAGGCGGATATTGCCGCTGAGCACGCTATGGCCGGCCTGCCGTCCAAGATAAGTCTCGACGATATTGGTGGTGATCCGCGACTGGATAATCGTTTTCGACACGAGGGCGAAGGTCTGCTGGATCGCCTGCAGAACGCCGAGATCCTCGTCGGTAAACCCGGAAGAGCGGTCGCTCGCCCAGATCACGAAAATCCCGGCGGTCGACATATCCATAAACGTGCTGGGTTGCGAAAATTCGGTCGAAAGGGCGATGTAGTCGGTGTAGCCCTCGGCCGCGAGTTCCTCGAATAGCGGGAAGTCGAGAAGCTTGCCCGGCCCGGTCAAACGCCGCCGCAGGACGGGAAGGTCCGCTTCCAGCATGTAGCGCAAAGGGCTTCTCTGCCAGGCTTCGGTGTTAGCGTCCTGATGATGGAAATGCTCCAGGACCGTGTCGTGGTCCCGCTGCCACTTGATCATTTCGGCTCGAAACAGTGGATGCAGGGTCGGCCAGTTCAGCCGGGCGCGAGCGATCGGGATGCCGATGCCGCTCAGCCTCAGGCAAAGCTGATGGAAGAGTTCCTCCAGATTTGGATTGCCGAGTGCCTCGCGGATCAGCCAGTCGTCGACTTGCTTTGCCAGCCCCATCTCAGCCGCCTTCCAGGATTCGCACGCCTTCGCCAATCTCGAGGGTCAGGCCCGTGCGCGCCACGATCGCTCCGGGAAAGGCATTCCGCGCTGTCGTCGCCAGAGCCTCCAACCATGCGTCGGTTCGCGAGATATCATGATGGAAGATAATGAGATTTTCTATGCCGGCGGCGCGGCAAAGCCGCACACCCTCCTGCCAGGTCGAGTGACCGAAGCCCTGGAAGGTGGGAAATTCCTCGTCGGTATACATGCAATCGTAGATCATCAGATCCGAACCGGCGATGAAATCGCGGATCGCGGCGTCAGGTTTGCCTGGCTCGTGCTCGGTATCGGTGATGTAGCAGAACGAACGCCCCGCATACTCGATCCGATATCCCACCGCGCCGTTCGGATGATTCAGTCGAACCGTTCGGACGCGGATGTCGTCGGCAAGCGTGAGAACGTCCGGCGGACGAAAATCGCGGTAGTCGATGCGCGCCGTGAACTGCTTCGGTGTCACCGGGAAATAGGGCGGGCACATGAAACGCTCGACCATGCTGCGGCAGCTGGTTTCATCCAGGAAATGCCCGGCGTGAAGCCGCACCACGGCCTCCTCCGTATAGAGCGGAAACATGAACGGCAGGCCCATGATATGGTCGAAGTGGCAGTGGGTGAAAAGGATGTCGAGGTTCCGAACGCCCTCATAGCAGAGCTTGCGGCCGCAGCCGACGATCCCTGTGCCTGCGTCCAGCACCAAGACACGGTCGCCGCAGCGCACCTCGATACAACTCGTATCGCTGCCGAAGCGGGTGTTGGCGGCGGCCGGCGCGGGAATGCTGCCGCGCGCGCCCCAGATCGTCAGCTGGAAGCGGGTCAAGCCTCGCCATCCCGTGACGCGGCCAGATTGCGCGCCCGGACGAGTTCCTCATTGGTGTGGGTCAGGCGTTCGGCCAGGCTACGCATCACCTCCGCCGCGATCTCGGGGAACTGGCGCAGGAGCTGCAAGAACGAATCCTTGCGCACCCTCAGCGCCGACACATCCGTGCTGGCGGTCACCGTCGCCGTTCGCGGGGAATCGCAAAGGATCGATATCTCACCCACGACATCCCCGGGCCCGAGCGTGGCGACGACGTAGTCACCGGATTCCGTCTCGACCGAGACCTCCGCCTTCCCCTCGACCAGCACATAGGCGGCGTCGCCCGGTTGTCCTTGCCGAACCAACGCCTGTCCGGCGCGATAGGCGATCGAATCAGCGGTGAAGGCGATCAGCTTCAACCGGCTCGGCTCGATGCCGGCGAAGATCGGGACCGACCGCAGTAGGTCCATTTCGGATTTGAGAAGCGTCACGTCGTCCCTCTGCCCGCGGTCATCTGAATCATGGCCATACCCATATCCCTCAGGCCGGCTCGTCGACCGCGCGGTCGACCTTGCGACGCGAGGTCGTCATCCGGCCGTCCCGAAATTCGATCGTCCGATCGAACAATTCCGCATGCTCGGCATTGCTCAGGACCCACAAAACTGTCTGCCGTTCAGCACCGAGGGCCTCGCGCGATGCAAGGACGCGCTCAATTGTCGCCCGCTGGCTGTCGCCGTCAAGGGCGGAAATCGGCCGGTTGAGAACGAACAGGTCGGCGCGCTTGAGCAGCGCCCTGGCCAGCGCCAGCTTCTGCCGCTGGCCGGAGGACAGGCGTTTGGCACCGCTGCCGATGTCGAAATCAAGCCCGATCTCGAAGACGACCTGGGATAGGCCCGTCTCGCGCATCGTCTCCATCAGCACTTCGTTGATACGCGCCGAAGCTTCCGCATACCGGTCGACGACACGGCCAAACAGCACGTTGTCCTGAAAACTCGCGGCGCGATTGACCGCGTCGGGCGAATGAATGGAGACGGCCTGGGCCATGTCAGGCTCGAGGCCTTGGCGGAACCGCTCGCGGCCTTCAAGGATCATCGCCTTGCTATCCTCGTCGAGGAGCCCCAGTCGGTGGCGTGGCTCGACATAGCCGAAGGCCAGTTCCTGGAACGCGCATCGATCCTCGTCCGAGACGTCCCGCTCCCCTGAGGCACGGCGCAGGGCGGCGCGAAAGAAATCGACGTCGTCGGGCGACATCAGGTCGACATTGTCCATCAGCGGGTTGTCGGGAGACAGATCGCCGAAGATTTCGATGAGGGTGTCGGCGATCTGCTGTCCCATGTCGAACAAAATCCGGTCGAGCCCGGTCTGCTTCAGAACCGCCCGCATCTGCGGCCGCGCGGCGAGCGGCGCTCCCTCGGTGGCCTCCGACAAGGCGATGCCGAAGACGAGGTTCTCAAACAGCGTCGCGTAGTCCGAATAGCGGTCCGCGTCGAAAGATTCGAAATAATCCTCTTCGCCGCCCTCTTCGAGCCGGGCACGAAAACGCTGACGCGCTTCGAGAATACGTTCGGCCACCTCGTCGGGCAGGTCGGACGGCAGGCGGTTGCGCAGTCCAAGCCGCGAGATGTCGAGCCGCAGGCCGGCAATCTCCAGCACCTCGGCAAGACGCGGCGTCAACGCCTCCGGGCCATCGACACCCGCCGCCTTGTAGTCGATCCAGTCATCCCGGATATCAAGGTCGATATTGCCGGACTGTCGCGCCTCCTCGAGTCGAACAGCCTCCTCGCGTCCACGCCGCTTCTCGCGGATCAGCGGGGCGTGGCGCAGGCCGTAGACCAGCGCTTCGCGGATCGACATCCTGGGAAAATAAAGGCCGGCCTCGGTATAGGCGATGCGACGCCCCACAAAGGAATCCGGCAGGCCATCGAGTGCCTGGCCGTCGATGCTGATGCGCCCTCCGGCGGCATCCACCAGCCGGGCCAGCGCCTCGGCGAGGTATTCGCCGCCGCCTCCAACCGGCCCGACGACGGCCAGCGCCTCGCCGGCGGAAATCCGCAGGCTTGCGGGCTCCAGCAGATCGTTGCCCGCCTCATCGGCGATCCTCAGGCCGATGATGGAAATGTCGCCGTCGATACGCGGGGGCTCCTCATAAGATACCGCATGCATCGTCGGCGAGAGCAGGTTGTCCAAGGCGAACTGCTCCCGGATTTGCGCGTATTTTGACTGCACGTCGACGCGGAATTGATCCCAGGTGATCAGTTCCTTGAGCGGTCCCGGCAGATCCTTGTAGGCCGCGATCACCGCGACGAGCTGGCCGATGTCGAGCCGACCGACGATGACGAAATAACCGCCGATCAGGTAGAAGATGAATGGCGTGGTCTGGGCAAGCAGGTTGTTGACGAAGTTGGTGAGGAATTTCCACCGAAAGAAATCGTAGCGAATCCAGAGGATTTTGCCGAGGCGGCTGCCGAGTTCGGCTCGCTCCCAGTTCGATGTGTCGTTGGTTCGGATCGACGGGATGCTCTCGACGATCTCGCCGATCCGGCCGGACAAAAGCCGGGCGGTGAGCTGGCGAGCGCGGGCGAGGACGACGAGGCGCCGGCGCATCTGGGGGATCAGGATAAGCTGGATGAGCACGATGGCGCCGGCAATCGAGCCGAGCCAGACATTCTGCAGGAAAATGAATACGAGGGCCGTCAACGCCTGGCTGAGCAGCAGCGACGGGTCGGCGAACGCGCTGCCGCCGAAGCCGCCGACGGGTTCGGTCTCGTCCTTGATCATCGACGCGATCTCGGGCCCGCGGATCTGTTTGAAACGGCCGGTCGGGAAGCGCAGCACCCGGTCGACCAGTTGATAGCGCAGGCGGCGGAGCAGCCGCTCGCCGAGCTGGCCCTTGTAGTTCGACAGGTAGAATTTGAAGAGCCCGTTCACGACGACGAAGAACAGGAAGGTCAGGCTGAGGCTGAGGAGAACGCCGAACCGGTCCAATTCGATGCCGTCGAATAGCGCGAGCGTCCCGCCGCCGAGAAAATCGGGGATCGGCAGGATCACTTCGAAGACCGTTTCCGTCTCGCCCGGCTGCCATTCGCCCTGGATCGGACCGTTGACGATGCGCTTCGGCAGATCGAGCGTCAGATAATAGAACGGCAACGAAACGACGAGTACGAGGAACAGCCATATCTGCTGACGACGCGTGTGCCGCCAGACGTAGCGGAAGACACTTTCGTCGAGGCTGTCATGCACCGCCATCTCAGCCGACCTTTGGCGGGGCGGCAGACATGGAGGCCAGGAAATCGAAATTGGCGGCCCGCACGAAATGATCCGGCCCGGCCTCCAGCAGTGGCCGTTCGACGCCGTCCACCACGGTGAACGGTTCCGGCCATTCGCGACGGCCGATCTCGCCGGCGGAGGGAATATGCGCGAAGTCGAGCTGACGCGCGGGATCCGCGTGCGGCACTGCTTGCATGAGCATCTGCGTATAGGGATGCAGCGGTGCGTGAAACAACTCCCGACGTGGCGCGATCTCGACGATCTCGCCGTCGCACATCACCGCGATACGATCGGCGACGTAATTCACGACCGCCAAATTGTGGGAGATGAACAGATAGGTGAGCCCGCAAAGGCGCTGGAGATCCTTCAACAGGTTGAGAATCTGCGCTTGCACCGAAACGTCGAGGGCGGCCACCGGCTCGTCGCAGATCAGCAATTCCGGTTGCAGGGCCAGGGCGCGGGCGATGCCGATCCGCTGGCGCTGCCCGCCCGAAAAGCTGTGCGGATAGCGATTGGCGTATTGCGCTTCCAGCCCCACCGCGGCCAGCAGGCGCTCGATCCGCCGCTGCTTCTCGGATCCGCCGCTCTTGCGGTGGATCTCGAACGGTTCGGCCAGGATCGCGCCGACGGTCATGCGCGGATCGAGCGAGGAGAACGGGTCCTGGAAAACATATTGCAGGCAGTTGCGAACCGCGAAGAGTTCTGCCCGGTCGGCGTTGACGAGGTCGACAGGCCCTGACCGGGCGTTGAACACCATCGAACCGGAATCCACCGCGACGGCGCGCATGATGGCGCGGGCCAGCGTCGTCTTGCCGGAACCGGATTCGCCGACGAGGCCGAGACACTCGCCGCGGCGAACGGTCAAGGACACATCCTTGAGCGCATGCACACCCGGCGTTGGCGCCCGCGAGAAAAGGCGTTTGTCGCTACGCCGCGAAAAGCTCTTGCTGAGCCCCTTGAGTTCAAGCAGCGGTTCGCCTGGCACGCCCACCGATTCCCGCGTGAACAGTGCCTCGGCATCGACCTTGATCTCGCGGATCGGCTTGAGGCGTGGCGCCTCTTCCCGGTCGAGATCGGGAACCGCCTTCATCAGCGAAATCAGATAAGGGTGCTGCGGGCGCGCGAAAATCGCCGCCGCCGAGCCGGACTCCATGACCTTGCCGTGGTGCATGACGACCACTTCCTCGGCGAGATTGGCGACCACGCCGAGATCATGGGTGATCAGCAGGACGGCCATGCCGAGTTCGGCCTGCATGTCGCGCAGGAGCTTGAGTATTTGCGCCTGCAAGGTGACGTCGAGGGCGGTCGTGGGCTCGTCGGCGATGAGCAGCGCCGGCTTGCAGATCAGCGCCATCGCGATCATCGCCCGTTGGCGCAGGCCGCCCGACAATTCGAACGGATAGGATTTCAGCGCCCGCTCCGGTTCGGGAAACCGCACCAGCCGCAGCGTCTCGATCGTGCGCTCGCGGGCCTCTGCGCCATTGCCGCGTCCGTGCACTTCGAGCACTTCGCCGATCTGGTCGCCGAGCGTATGGAGCGGCGAGAAGGAGGTCATCGGCTCCTGGAAGACGATGGAGATGGATTGGCCGCGGATCGCCCGGAAGCGAGAACTCCTCGGCGACAACGCCGCAAGATCGACGACGCCCTGCAGAGGGTCGCGGAACAGGATGCGGCCACCGGTAATCAGGGCGCCCTTCGGCAACAGTCCGAGGATAGCCTGCGAGGTCACGGTCTTGCCGGAGCCCGATTCACCGACCAGCGCAACGGTTTGTCCGGCGCCAATCGTCATCGACAGGCCGTTGACCGCCCTGACCATGCCGGCCATCGAGCGGAACTCGACCGACAGGGATTGGATCGACAGAAGCGCCGAGGCGTCGCTCGGCCCGGTCTCCAGACTATCCGACACGGGCCGTTCCAGAGTCGCCGTCTCGCTCGCCACGCCCATCCTCCCCTGCGCCGCCCGACGCTTCCCGGCGGGAGGCGGAGCGGCCATCGCACCGATTGCACCACGATCCCGCAGGCGAAGTCATGCGATTTCTCGATCGCATGGCGTCCATCTACCGGGCCATCCGGCTGCGATCATCGCCGTTGCCAAGTGCCTCGATCATTCGTGCCGCATGGGCCGCGCCATCGAGATCGATCGACGGACGTTTGGCGCTCGGTCGCTCCAGAGTCTCGGCGATCGCCGCCGCCATCGTCGGCGGGGAGAGTTCGGACGTCTTGACCACTGATAAGAGCCCCATGTCCCGCATGCGTTCCGAGCGGTGCCATTGCTCGGTCTCCTCGCCCTCGTCATACGGGACCACCACGGCGGGCGCCTCAGCCCGCAGGAGATTCATCACCGTGTTGTAGCCGGCCTGCGAAATCGACAGGGCGCAGCCGTCGAGCAGTTCCTGGAAATTCGGCGCAAAGCGCGAGACGACGGTCCGCTCGTCCGCCCTCGCGGACAATTCCTCAAAGGCCACGGCGGGAAAGCGGGGCCCGGTGAAGAAGCGCCAGACCCGGTCGGCAAGCGGTGTCGACGGACGGGCTTCCATCGCCGCCCGCATCAAATCGCCGGCGGCCGCGCCGCCGCCGGCCGAGACGATCACCTCACCATTCGGCGCTCCGCGAACCCGCTCGGCCGGCTCGGTCACATAGCCGGTGTAGCCAATGAGATCGGCGAGTTCCTCCGCATGCGGATAAGTCTCCTCGAAGGCGAAGAGCGACGGATCGGAATGGACGAGCACGGCGTCGAGATGTGCGCGCGCAATCGCTGCGCCCTTGGCTGCCCGTTCGGGATGCTTGGTCGCGACCAGGATGTCCCGGACCGAGGTGACGCATTTGACCCGCGGCTTGTCGCGGGCGGCGCGTTCGAGCAGCGGCAGGAGTTCGAAACCGAAACGCCAGCGCCCGAAGGGATACATCTCCAGGAGGACGATATCGGGCTGGATTTCGTCATAAAGCTGCAACAGCGCGTCCCGCCGCGCCGCGCGCCAGGCATCGGTCACCGGCTCGCCGTCGGCGTCGTAGAGCACCTTGAAATCGGCGCCCTTGAGCTTGGTCGCAGGCAATTGCACGACATCGGCGCCAGCAAAGGGCATTTCGGGTACCGGCATGCCGCCGAGCGCGACGGTCACCGCCATGCCGCGCTTGGCCATGGCGTCGGCGAGAAGTTCGCCGCGCCGCAGATGCCCGACGCCCAGAAGATGCTGCACGTGAAAGAGAACCCGCATCACATCATCTCTCGTTGGGGCACGGACCGGCTGCGGGCGAGCGTATCACCCAGCGCGCCGTCGAGCGCCTTCGACGCCACGACGAGGTCGTGGCGATCGAGGGTCCGCTTGCGCGCGGCGCGGCCCATTCGCTCTCGCACGGCTGGATCGAGCAGACGCCGAACGCCATCGGCGAAGGCCGGCGCATCGCCTTCCGGGACAATGAAGCCGGTCACTCCGTCCTCGACGACGCTCGGAACGCCGCCGCTGCGGCCGGCGACAACGGGTACGCCCGCGGCCTGCGCCTCGAGAAAGGCCATGCTCCAGGATTCCTTGATCGCCGGCCAGACATAGAGGTCGGCCGCGGCATAAAGGGCCGGCATCTCGGCCGCGTCTGCCGCGCCGTGAAAGGCGACACGGGAACCGAGCCCGGCGAAGGCCTCGCGCACCTGGTCCTCGGCCGGTCCCGCGCCGACGACAATGAGCTGCATCGCCGTGTCGCCGAGCACTTGCAGGGCCTTGGCGAGCAATCGGTACGAGGCGAGCTTCTGGTCCTCCCGCATCATCGCGACGGTGAGCAGCCAGGGACGGTCGCCGGCAAGGCCGTGGCGCGCAGCGAGCCGCGCCCGCGCGGCCTTCCGGTTCGCCGCGGCCTCCGCGTAGGGCCGGACATCGAGGAACGGGGCGAGGTCCAGATAGCGCGCCTCCGGCCGCATCCGGGGGACGACGCAAGGCCGGTCGGCCGGATTGAGACCGACGACGAGATCGGCCCGCGCGAGCGCCGCCAGGCTCGCTTCATACCCCCGATGCCAGGTCCCGCCCTTGCGCTTGTCCGCCACCGAGGCTTCGGCGACCGCATAGGGAATTCCCAGCGCCGCGACCACACGCGGCCCCAGCCAGTCCGGCGCCTTGTGATAGAGGTGATAGGTGAACCAGAGGTCGATCGGCGCGCGGCCATCGTTCCGGCGTATAATTCGGTCGCCGATCCGCCGTCCGATCCGCTCGATGCGGGCCTGCCGCACCGGGTCGCCGCGATCGTAGCTGCGGAAATTCGAGGGAACCACGACATCGTGTCCGGCTAGCCGCAGCGCCTCGACGAGGCCGCGCGCCACGGTGCGATCCCCGGACGGATGCGAATCGCGCGGCGATTTCATCGGCGCATAGAATGCGATTCTCATGCCATCCCGGCCTTGGAGATCGGACGCAGGCTCGCACGCTTCCAGTCGTAGGCGTCCGTCTTCTTCGTTCGACCGGCGGCGATATACTCGTCCGCGCGCTCGCAAATGGTCTTCAGGCCGTCGAGAATGCCGGGAATCGCCGCGGATTTCGGCCCGGCCTGTCCCGGCAGCGCCCGGATGGCGTCCGCCATCGCCGAGGCGTCGTCGAGGCGATCGTCGAGCAGCATCGTCAACAGGCCCAGATCCTCGGCCTGCGAGGCGCGGATATATTGCTCGAGTCGCGGCTGCCGGCGCGGCACGACGACGGCCGGTTTGTCGAAGGACAGGATCTCGCAGAAAGTGTTGTAGCCGCCCATGGCGACAACGCCTTCGGCCCGCTCGAACAGCGGCTCGATACTGGCCGCGAAGGTGATCACGTCGACGCTGTCGAGCTTCGCCGCCCGACGCTGGAAATCCGCCTGGAAGCCCGGCTCCATGAAGGGACCAAGAACGATCTTGGCGCGAACCCCGATCGCCGGGTCGCTCTCGTAGGCCCGCAGGACCCAGTCGACCAGCATCGTCCCATCGCCGCCGCCGCCGGTGGTGACGAGGACATAGGGTCGCTCGCCGATCCGGATACGGTCGGGTAGCGCGCCCGACGGCTCGTCCGCCCTGTGCAGATAGCCGGTGAACACCGCCTTCTGGCGGACCCGTTCCGACACGCCGATGCCCTCCAGCGGATCGCAGATCTGCGGCAAACCATAGACCCAGATGTCGTCGTAAAATTCCTCAAGCGCCGCGAAGGCGTCCTTGCGCTTCCATTCCTCGGCGAGACGCGAGGGCTCGTCCATGATGTCGCGCAATCCAAGGACAAGGCGCGCGCCGGTGGTCTTCAGATGACGCAGCGAAGCCTCAACCTCGCCGCGCATGCCCAGCGGCTCCTTGTCCACCAGGAAGATGTCGGGGTCGAAAATCTCGGCCGTCTTCTTGATGACGGCGCTGCGAATCTCGGTCAGATCCTCGATCGACAGGCCCGGATTGGAGGGCGCGTAATTGTCCGCGCCGAGCTTGACGACCCCCGGCACGCGGATGAAATCCACCTGCGGCGGAAAGCTGAACGAGCCGACGACCGGGGAACCCGCGACGAGCAGGATGGCGATGTCCGGACGATGGGCGACCAGCGCCTGAGCGATGACGCGGCAGCGGCGCAGATGCCCCAGTCCATAAGTGTCGTGACTGTAGATGAGGACGCGCGGAGGCCGGGCTTTCATGAAATACTCCTGGCGCTCGTGCCGTGCTCTCTGCACGCCACACTGGCGACTTTCCTTTTAGGGCGCAAGATCGCACTATCGGCGGTGCACCCAGTTACAATGCGGCGCTGCCCGATTGGGGCACAACCCGACATAGGAAGGCGGCAGACAGTTCACGAGCGGGCTGCTTCGATCGTAGTATGAGCAAACGCGCCAAACTCGTTTCCCCCTTCGTCCGCCGCCGGTCCGCCGGCGCGATCCCTGACCGGGTGCAGGAGGTCGTCGCGGAGTTCGAGGCCGACAGCGAGCGCCTGATCGGTTGGGTGCAGTTCGGCATCGGCGTTTTCATCACGCTTCTCTATTTCATCTCTCCGCGTCCGAGCGACGCGTTGATGCAACAGCCGGTGCCGGTCAGTCTGGCGATTTATCTCGCCTTCACCGTGCTGCGCCTGTTCCTGTCCTATCGGATCCGGTTGCCTGGCTGGTTCCTGGTCGTGTCGATGCTGGTCGACATCGCGCTGCTGTACGGGCTGATCTGGTATTTTCATATCCAGTACGGCCAAAGCGCCGGCTTCTCCTTGCAGGCGCCGACGGTGATGTACGTCTTTATCTTCATCGCCATCCGCGCGTTGCGATTCGACCCAATCTGGGTGATCTCGATCGGCGCGATCGCCGCCCTCGGTTGGGTCGGCATGACGTTCTACGCCATACACGCGGCGGGCATGCAGGCGATCACTCGCAGTTTCGTCGAGTATATCCAAAGCGATCGCATCCTGGTCGGCGCGGAAATCGACAAGATTGTCGCGATCCTCGTCCTGACCATCGTTCTCGCGCTGGCACTAACGCGCGCCAAGCGACTGCTCGCGGCGGCGGTGCTCGAGCATGTGGAACGCGAGGAAATCCGCCGCTTTCTTCCCGCCGACGTCGAGCGGGTCATCACCAAGTCGCCGGTGGCGGTGGTGGCGGGCGACGCCGAAGAACGGGACGCGGCGATCATCGTTCTCGATATTCGCGGCTTCACAAAATTTGTCGAGGCCAACGAACCGAAGCGGGTAGTGGAGACCCTCGTCGGTCTGCATGCGTTGATCGTTCCGATAATTCAGCGCCATGGCGGGATCGTCGACAAATATCTTGGCGACGGCCTGCTCGCGACCTTCGGCGCGACCTCGCCCTCGCAAACGGCGGCGGCCGACGCGCTGCGCGCCCTCGTCGAGATCATGGACGTTTCGCGGCAATGGTCGCGGGCCATGAGCGAAGAACACGGTGACGGTTCGCTGCGGGTCAACGGCGCGGCCACTGCCGGCCCGGTGGTCTTCGCCGCGCTCGGCGATGAGTTCCGGCTGGAATACACCGTCATCGGCGACGCCGTGAACCTCGCGGCGAAGCTGGAGAAACACAACAAGGTCGAGGCAACGTCCGCCCTCACCACCCGATCGACCTACGATCTGGCACGCATTCAGGGCTTTTCCGCCGAAGAGCAGGCCACGCAACGCGGTGGTTGCCAGGTCGCGGGCGTCGAAAAGCCGACAGACCTCGTCGTCATCGCCGCCTGAACGAGGCGCGCCGTCAGGGCAGCTTCTGATCGAGCAAGATCACCTCGGAATAGAGGTGATCGACGTCGCGGCGCTCGAGGTCCGGCGAGCGGAACCAGCGCGGCAGGACGATCCGCTCGATAGTGCCCGGATCGTTCGCCGCCGCCATCCAGCGCGAATCGACCGCCAGCACACCCCGCTCGCCGATCACGATCGTCTCAGCGACGGCTTGCGCGTTGGCCGACAGAAACGCCGGATCGCTGGCGTGCAAAATTTCGTGATAGGCGATCGCGTCACCCTTCAGCTTGCGCTGCCAGACCAGCCAGACGCCGCCGACGATCGCCTGATGCAAATCGAAACCGGCATGACGGGCGAAGATCTCCCGTTGCGGCGGGGTGAGGCGAGAGTCGATCGCCGCGAGGTCACGGACACAGGGAAGCGGCGCGGCGCGCGGCTCCGCAAGCGGCCGGAACAGGCTGCGCGTATCGTCGAGAATGTCGAAACCCAGCGCGCGAATCTTCCGCCCCGTCGCCCGGCGCGCCGTCATCGTGTGATAGGTCACGTCCGGTTTTGCCATTCCGGCCTGAAGCAATGTGTCGCCGGTGCCTCCGCCGCGATAATCGGCAAGGAGATACCAGGAGGACAGGTCACAGAAGCGATGCCTTCGCCCGGCAATGTCCCGGTCGCTGTAGATGGTCGCCATGAAACCGACGACGACGCCGCGATCCTCGACCAGCCAGCCGCGCTCGACCCCGGCCGGTCGCCAGGGATAGTCGAGGAGCAGCCGCCAGCGCTCGGGCGGAATCTTCGCGTTCATATGGTCATGAAGAAGCCGTGCTGCCGCTTCGATATCGGCCTCGCCGGCTGGTCTGATGATGACACTCATCGCGGCGGCGCTTTGACGCCGGGCGCGGCGTCGGCGAACAGCGCGCCGGCTTCGGTCCAGCGCACCGCCGGGTGCGCCGCCAGCAAACCCAGGATCTCGTCGAGAAACGCCCAGGTCTCGGCATCATGGTCGAGATGATGGGTGAGGAGACCGAAGGGCTCGTCGGGATCGATCTGGCCGCAGCGGCGATCGGCCAGCCGCTCGGCGCAAAGCCGGAGCAGCTTGTCGCGCCCGGCGAAGCGCGCGCCGCCTTTCCACGTGAGAAGGTCGAGATGGGCATTGACCGCGAAGCTTCCCGCCCCTGCTGGGTTGGCCGAACGCGGGCCGAACACCGAGACTGCGACGAAGCCATGATCGGGGAGCGCCATCGCAATCGCCGGCTCGATGCGATTCCAGGGCGGCACCATGACCGGACAAAATCGCGACCCGAAAGCAGCGACCAGGCGCGCGCGGCCGACAGCGAGCTCGTCGAGGACGGCTGTTGCGGGCCGATCACCGCCGCATTCGACCGCGCGCCGGCCCGCCGCAGCATGGTTTTCGTGAGAGAAGCCGTGCTGCAGGATGGTCACCAACGGGTCATCGATGGCCGGAACGAGCGCATCGGACATCGGCGCAGGGATTACCGCGAGGGCGAGCGGCGAGCGGTAGCGCCGTGCCGCGGCGACGAGGCGGGAGAGCGCGGGGGTCGGCTGCGTCGCATCGTCGTCACGCCACCACAGAGCCACCGTTCGGCCTTCGGCCACCCAATGGTCGAGTTCACGGAGAAGAGCGTCGGCACCTTGCATCGCCGACGCTTAGCGGGAACGCGGTTTGCGGGCAATCGGCCGGGTCGTCGGGTTCAGCACCGGGTCAGTGTCAGTATTTTTCTTCTTCTTCCGCGTCCTGTTCCTCGATCGGGATGTCCTTGCCGATCAGGCGCTCACCATCCTTCTTGCCGCGAAAGGCATTGTCGGTCCGCTCCACGGCGTTGCCGAAAACGTCGCCATCGGTGCCGGTGGTCTGCGGCTCTTGGGTGTTTTTGGGATTCGGCATCGTCGCTCTCCATGCTCAGGTGACAAGGAAACCGCGATATCGCCCCATCTGTTCCCTCTGGAATCCCGATCGGCAGCGACGAGGCGGCTTTTGTGCAGGATGCTCATCACGACGAAAGCGCCCGGCCCCGAGAGGAGCGGACGCTCTGAACAACAGCTTGATGCGGAGAAATCTGATTGCGGCTCGGGCGCCGCCGTACCATCGGGAGGGAGACATCCTGTTCCCCCTTCCCCCTCGTATCCCAACGGGCCCCTACTCCCGCCAACCCCGGACCTATGCGGCCGTCATGCAGTGGTGGCGCTCGGTCGTGCCGGCGCCATCTGATCAGATGATGTCGAGGCGGACCCGTGCGGTGCCGGACTGGATCATGCCGATCTTCGAGGCAGCGGCCTTGGACAGGTCGATCACGCGACCGCCGGCATAGGGGCCGCGATCATTGATACGAACGACGACGGACTTGCCGTTGCGCTGGTTCGTGACGCGGACCTTGGTGCCGAAAGGCAGCGTCTTGTGGGCCGCCGTCATCGAGTTCATGTTGAACTTTTCGCCGTTGGCGGTCGTGCGGCCGTGAAAGCGTTTGCCGTAATAGGAGGCCGCGCCCGAAGCGGCTTTATGGGCACCGTGCGCGGCGACCGGCGCGACACTGACAGTGTATCCGGTAACCAGCGTGCTGGCGAAGAGTGCGGCGGCCAGCGCGGCTTGGGGCAGAAGCTTCATGACAAGTCCTAATATTGCGTTGCGACATTCGCGACGCCGGCCTTGTCGGTAATTGCTGTGACGAAAAATTGAACGGACCTTGGCAGCAATGGGGTCATTCCGTGATCATGGAACTTTTTTGGATTTGGCCGCAACCCCCGGTCAAACCTGAGACAGCTCGGTGGATCGGCTTCATGAATGCGGCGGCGACAGCCCGAGCCGGCCACATTCGGCGCAGATTCCGCGCCTGAATCGCCACTGCGGTTCGCCTTTCACAGCGAAAGGAACGGCGTGCGGCCGCTGTCTTCGAGCTCCCACTGCGCCGTCCACTCGGCATCGGCGCGCGACAGAACCAGGTAATTTCGCTCGCCTGTATAGATCGCGCGCTTCGACGGCAGCGGCCGAAGACGGATCTTGCGCTTGGGCAGCGGGCTTTCGCCGACCCGCGCCAGGAGACCGAGCATGCGTGGATAAAAATCGCGGGGCGCCGGATGCGAGATGCCGGATGCGACGAGTTGGTGCAGCCTCGATCCGTCTTTCAACCGCATCTCGCCGCGGGTGGCGAGATGGATCTCTCCGGAGACGACGATCACTCTGCCGCGGAATTCTTCCTGACGCACGGCGAGGAGGCGCAGGAAGCGCTGCCATTCCTGCCGATGGGAGCGGCTTTGCCATTGATCTCGCAGATCGTCCTCCAGCTCGCGAATTTTCGGCACGATGTCGGCGATTGCCTCCACCCAGCTCAGCCGAGGGCCGAGTGCGGGAACGCTCGACATCAACAGGATGCGCCCACCATCGGGCGTCGCGGCCATGGCGCGTTCGAACCCGGACCAGCCGGCCTCGCCCATCACCCGGTCGGGACGCCGCTCGCTCCTGAGATCGGGGGCAAGGATGGACAGGCCCGGATAGCGCACGGCCACCCCGAGTGTCCGTCCGCTTGCGTCGAACGCGATGTCGGGCATCGCGCCATCATTCGCCGCGAGCTGGAACAGGAGAAACATCTCCCGCGCTGCCTCGAACAGCCCGCGCCCGACCGGGCTATCGAGCAGGGGCTCGGGATGGCTGCCCCAGCCGTCGAAGATGTCGTGGTCGTCCCACATCATGATCGAGGGAACGCGGGCCGCCAGGGTCCGCATCGCCGGCCGGGCGAGGGTTGTCAGATAGCGGCGGAAATAAAAGTGCCGGACGGCCTCGTGTGCGTCTTCGGTGAAGGCAATGTCGGCCCGCGCCCGCTTGGGCCGTTTGGACCAGCGCCGAACCGCCTCATGCGCGGTCAGCACGTCGTCCGCATAGAGCTGATCGCCGCCCTGCAGCATCAGCGCGAAGGGCGCGCGCGCGTGTTCTTCAACGAGACGGTTCCACATCGCGTCGCGCTCGCCGACGTCGCGGTCCAGATCGCCGTTCTCCTGGCCGTTGCAGGAGACATAGGCGATCCGAACGTTCGGATCGTCGGGCGGCATGATCTCGAACCGCTCGCCGCCCAGCCGGTAGGAAGCGGGCTGGGCCGCCGGCAAGGAGAAGTCGTAGCGCCAGACCACGACGCCAAACAGCGTCGCGATCGGCTGTGCCTCAATCGCCACGCCATCGTCGTCGACGTGCAGCGGCGCTGGCTCGTCGCTCTCCGGCCGCACGACAAGCGCGGCGAGGCGGTTGCGATGACCATCGCCGCCGCGCGCATAAAGAAGCGGTCCGACCCGGTCGATGGCCGGATCACCCTTGCTCTGTTCAGCGAACATCGACCCCTGCCCGGATTATCGTCAAACGCCTGCGCATCAGCCGCTCGGAAGAGCGGCGGCGGCGTTGCGTTTCGATATGGTCTATTGGCCCCGGATTCCGCCGACGTCGGACGCTGGATCGTTCGCAGACGCGATGGAGGTTCCAGCCGCAAGCTCGGCCGAGACATCCGGCAATTCGGCGTCGCTCGAAAGTCTCCCGGACTTCCCCTGCGGGACTGGGGCGGCCGCGGCAGCCTGCGCCTCGGCGGGCTTTTGGGTGGGCGACTCGGTGGTCAAACCCTGCCAGAGTGCCAGAAACTGACTGTCTTCCGGCGTCCGCGCCTCTGTCTTTGCGACCGCAGCCACTTGCGTCCCAGCGTCCGTCTTCGGCGTCGGGTTCTGCCTGATCCGTCCGATGGCGCCGGAGGCGCCCGCTCCGCGGATTTCCGCTTGGGAGGCCATCCTGACATCGCCGCGACGGCCGCGAGAGACCTTTTCGTAGAACGCGTTGCCCCCCGCGATCACCTTGTAGTTCATGTTATTGTAAGGAAATCTCAGCCCGGCCGTATGAAAGAACTTGGCGTTTTCGACGCCGCCGTGCCGCTTGCCGGAAAGAACCTCGGCGGCCGTCTGCATGGCGAGTTCCTTCCCTGCCCCCATCTGGCGCGTCATCACACCGGGAGCGAACTGGCGCGGTTGGCCGACGACGTCGCAGACATTGGTAGGATAGCGCCCCGATTCCACCCGGTTCATCACCACGGTGCCGACCGCCAGCATCCCCTCGGGGTTCGAGCGGTTGGATTCGAAATACATCGCCCGCGCCAGACACTCCTGGCTTGGGCCGTAGCTCATCGGCTTGATCACATCCTCAATCTCCGGCGTTCCGACGCAGGCGGCGAGAACGAAGGGCAACAGGATGGTGGATACGCTCGCGAGGCGGCGGAAAGATCGGATGCTCGTCATGCCGCATCCGTGATGGGAGAAAATGTCCGGAAAGGGGACCGGCGGCGCGATTACGACCCATCGCGGCCGTTTTGACCGCCAGTGTGGCAGAGTCGCCGCACACGCCGCGGCCCCTCGAAGCGAGGGAGAGACAATCACTGGCGTTCAGACGCGGCGCTCGACCATCATCTTCTTGATTTCGGCAATCGCCTTGGCTGGGTTCAACCCCTTCGGACAGGACTGGGTGCAGTTCATGATCGTGTGACAGCGATATAGCTTGAACGGATCCTCCAGATCGTCGAGCCGCTCGCCGGTCGCCTCATCGCGCGAATCGATCAGCCAGCGATAGGCCTGCAAGAGGACGGCCGGCCCGAGATAGCGTTCGCCGTTCCACCAATAGGACGGACAAGAGGTCTGGCAGCAGAAGCACAGGATGCACTCGTAGAGACCGTCGAGCTTCTCGCGATCCGAATGGCTCTGGCGCCACTCCTTCTCCGGCTCGGGCGTCTCGGTCTTCAGCCAGGGCTCGATCGAGCGAAGCTGGGCGTAAGGCACCGTCAGATCCGGGATCAGATCCTTGACCACCGGCATATGCGGCAGCGGATAGACCTTCACCGGCCCGGCGATCTCGTCCATGCCCTTGGTGCAGGCGAGCGTGTTGGAGCCATCGATATTCATGGCGCAAGAACCGCAGATGCCTTCGCGGCAGGAACGGCGAAGCGTCAGGGTGGAATCGACCCTGTTCTTGATCCACAGCAGCGCGTCGAGGACCATCGGCCCGCAGTCGTCGGTATCGACATAAAAGGTGTCGGTGCGCGGATTGTTTCCGTCGTCCGGCGACCAGCGATAGATCTTGAATTCGCGGACGTTCGCCGCCCCCGCCGGTTTGTCCCAGACCTTGCCTTCGTTGATCGTGGAATTCTTCGGAAGGGCGAGTTCGACCATGACGCTTTATCCGGTGCCGGTTGGATTGGCCGCAACATAAAGCGTGCGCTGCAAAACACCAGAGACGAAACAGCCCGGCAGCGGCGCGAATCGTTTGAATGTCCGGGTTTTTCCCGCATTGGCGAGGCCGGGGACAGCAAACGGCCTTGAACAGTTGCGCAAGCAGCCCGACCTCATTAACAAAGCCCCGCCGCACGCCCCGTGCCTGGTGCAAGCGTTTCAAACCCGTTTGCGCGGCAGACCATCATTGCACAGGGCCCACCATCGCACAGGGCGAACTGCGCCGATACGACGCCGGGGATGACGGCCCGATCGACCGGCCGGCTCCCGCGTATTTGATCGACAAACCGACGCCGGCCATGCCGTGCGTCGCTAAAAACCGGATGACACCATGACCTATTCGGTCAAGGAGATTTTCTACACACTTCAGGGCGAGGGCCGAAACGCCGGGCGCGCAGCGGTGTTTTGCCGCTTTGCCGGCTGTAATCTGTGGTCCGGCCGGGAGATCGACCGCGCGACGGCTGTCTGCCAGTTCTGCGACACCGATTTCGTCGGCACCAACGGGACCGGCGGCGGCAAATTCACCAGCGCGCGGGCACTCGCGGCCGCCATCGCCGCGACCTGGGAGGGCGAGACCGTGCCCGGTCGCCTCGTGGTGCTGACCGGCGGCGAGCCGCTTCTGCAGGTCGACGATGCCCTCGTCTCCGCTCTCCACGGGGAAGGCTTCGAGATCGCGGTCGAGACCAACGGCACACTCCCGGTGCCGGTGGCTATCGACTGGATCTGCGTCAGCCCGAAAAGCGGTGCACCGCTCGTCCAGACCAACGGGCAAGAGTTGAAACTGGTCTATCCGCAGGCGGGGGCCGAGCCGGAGCGTTTCGCCGAGCTGGACTTCGACACGTTGTTGCTGCAGCCGATGGACGGACCGGAGCGGGAAGCGAACACGGCGGCGGCGCTCGCCTATTGTCTCGCGCATCCGCGTTGGCGCCTCACCCTGCAAACCCACAAGCTCCTGGGAATTAGATGAAAATCACCCAAGCCTTCACCTTCGAAGCCGCTCACCGACTGCCCCATGTGCCGCAAACACATCGTTGCCACCGGATGCACGGCCACTCCTACCGGATCGAACTGACGCTCGAGGGGCCGGTGGACCCGCGAACCGGATTCGTCGTCGACTTCTTCGACGTCGAGAAAGCCTTCACGCCGCTTCTGGAGCGGCTCGATCACCACACGCTGAACGAGGTCGAGGGACTGGAAAATCCGACTTCCGAGAACATCGCCGTCTGGATCTACGATCGGATGAAGGCTGCGCTGCCCGTCACCGCCTCGGTGAAGGTGTTCGAGACGCCGCAGTGCTGGGCCGAATATGACGGCCGCTGACCAGACCGCCGATCAATCCGCGCTGGTGCTGTTCTCTGGCGGCCAGGATTCGGCGACCTGCCTCGCCTGGGCGCTCGATCGTTTCACTCATGTCGAGACGATCGGCTTCGATTATGGCCAGCGCCATGCGGTGGAGCTCACCGTGCGGCTCGACGTGCTCGCGGCGATCCGCACGCGCTTTTCGGCCTGGGACGACCGGTTGGGGGACGACCATCTGGTCGACCTGACGACGCTGGCGAAGGTCAGCGAAACCTCGCTGACGCGTGACGTCGCGATCGTCATGCAGGCCGATGGCCTGCCCAATAGCTTCGTGCCCGGCCGCAATCTCCTGTTCTTGACCTTCGCGGGAGCGGTCGCCTATCGGCGCGCGATCAAGCACCTGGTGACGGGGGTCTGCGAGACCGACTATTCCGGCTATCCCGACTGCCGCGACGATACGATGAAGGCGATGCAGCTCGCCCTCAATCTGGGTATGGAGCGCCGCTTCGTCATCCACACCCCGCTGATGTGGATCGACAAGGCCGAGACCTGGGCGCTGGCCGAGAAGATCGGCGGGGAGGCCCTCCTGGATCTCATCCGCGACGAGACCCATACCTGCTACAATGGCGACCGGAGCCACCGACACGAATGGGGCTATGGCTGCGGCACCTGCCCCGCCTG
This sequence comes from Aurantimonas sp. A3-2-R12, assembly GCF_036016755.1. Taxonomy (NCBI): domain Bacteria; kingdom Pseudomonadati; phylum Pseudomonadota; class Alphaproteobacteria; order Hyphomicrobiales; family Aurantimonadaceae; genus Aurantimonas; species Aurantimonas sp. A3-2-R12. The sequence continues at coordinate 56,777 of NZ_JAYXIH010000004.1, forward strand.
CGAGCTTCGGGCGGACGGCTACAGGCGCTTCCTGGCGGGCAGTTCGACCGCGTAGGGAACCGAGGGGCCTGCCTATTCCCCCGGGGTAAAAGCGCCTTCAGCCTCTTCTTCGCGTCGTCGCTGTTCAATGGCGGCGCGAACCTCATCGACGACCGATGGTCGCGCCAGACCCGATTCCGCGGCGTGTTCCGCCGCCATCACCAGAGTCGGTGCAATCGTCACGGCGACACCAAGGCCCCGCAGTCGCTGTAAGGCGTCGTCGGCGTGGGTTGCCAGCAAGCCGGAGGTGACGTCGCGGATATGGACGGCCAGGATCCGGCCGGGATATCGGCGCACTACCTCGGCATAGATGACTGCGTCGCGCTGGCCGGAATCGCCGACCAGCACGAACGGCAATTGCGGATGAGCCGCCATGACGCGCTCGATCATTTTCAGCTTGTGGTCGTCGTGGCCACCCGTCAGCCATTTGGTGGCATCGAGGCCGAAATCCTTCAACAGCATCGGACCGAGCGGGATATCGTGCAGCACCATGAAACGCTCGAACAGATCGAACAGATTCCAGGGACTGGACGAGACGTAGAAGACCGGATTGGTTTCCGGGCCAGCCTCGCCCTCGGCAAGCCTACGATAGAGGTGCGTGACGCCGGGAAAGGCGGTCCGGCTCTCGGCCGAGTTCGCCGCCACCGTCCGCCAGTGCTTCAGGAAATTGGTCGCGCCGGTCTTCACGATGGTGTCGTCGATATCGGAAATGACGCCGAACCGGGCTTTTGGCGAAACGATACGGATTTCCGCCTTCGCTCCCAGCGGCCGCACGGCGTAATGCGGCGCCTCGGTGAGGATCAGCTCGACGGGAAGCCATGGGGACGCCTCGCTGAGGGCGGGAGGTTCGATGGTGAGATCGAAATATCCCTCTTCGTCGGTCAGCACCTCGCCACTGATACCGCCCGCCGAATAAAGGATCCGCGCGCTCCGGATCTCGTCGGTCTCGTAGCGCTTGAGACTGAGCCACACATTGCCGAGGATCGACTCGGTGTGTTCGGCCGAGATCACGCCCTGATCCTCGATGACCCGGCCGCGCAGCCACAGCCCCTCCGGGGTCTGAAACCCGCGATAGGCGAGCAGAATGGGGGTGCCGAGAAGCCCGGCGGCGCGTTTCGCGCGGAAACGGACCCTGTCCCAGAGATTTTCGGCGCGGTGCGCGAGCGCGTGAATTTTTTCGGTTGCCATCGAGCAGACGATAGGGCTGCCCGACGGCGCGGCGAGGAAAAGTTTCGCTGACAGGCGAAGGGCCGATCGCTCGGCAACCGGCCCTTTCCGCGGCGGACGATTATTTGGCGGGCAAGGCTGCCGGCGCCTCGGACTTGACCTCGGGCGTCCGGACGAACGTTCCGGTCGCGCAGGCGTCCGACGTCTCGTTGAGGAAGGCGAAGATCGTCGTCTGATCGGCGTCGCCGACGCGGCGGTCCTTGAGCATGCGGTCGGCGACCGGCGGCGCCACCACGCTGGCGATGAGATAATCGCGCTGCGGGTCCGACAATTCGCTCATCGCTTCGGTCGCAAGACAGGTGCAGGCGGCCGGCGTCATCGCTTTCATCTGCACGCCGCAAAGACCCGCGATCATCTCGATCTGGTTGTCGCCGTTGACGCGTGGCAGCTCGAATTTCTCGCCGACCTCGTTCGACGGCGGGGCGCTGCTCTTGCTCTCCGCCGTGCCTGACCCGGTCGCTGACGTCGCCGAGCCCGCCGGCGAACCGGAGGCCGTCGCATCGCTCGCCTCGCCGCCCGCAGCGGCTGGTTTCTCGGGCGTTTCCGTCGCGGCTGGGTCGGCCGGCGTCGGCACGCCTTGTGTTGTCGGCATCTCGGTCGTCGATTGCGCAAGGGCTGGCGCATTCATCAGAGCGAGCGCGGCAATTACCGCGAGCCCGGCGCCTGTGGATCGAATCATGCAGTTCCTCCGAAATGACTGAATGTCGGCCGCTCAAGCGGACCGGTCACCGGTGCCCGACGACACACTTAGCACGCCGATCGGAATGCGGCAGTCCGGATAGGGCAGGGACAGACATTTCGACTCGATCCGACAAATTCGAGGCCGCGCAGCGAAACCGCCCGTCCTTCGCCGCGCAAACCTTCGCGAACGCAAACGGCCGGCCCGAGGGCCGGCCGACTGAGAAGGCCTGAAGCGGGAGCGATGCTATTCAATACACCCGCGTTTTCGGCTCGATGTATTCGATCTCGTTCGACAGCGTGTAGGCATGGACCGGTCGATCCTCGAGCGTCACGGTCTTGGTGCCGGTGTCGCAGAAGCTCAGCGTGTGCTTCATCCAGTTCGTGTCGTCGCGGTCGGGGAAATCCTCGCGGGCATGGGCGCCGCGCGACTCCGTCCGGTTGCGCGCCGAATCCATCGTCACCACGGCCTGGGCGATCAGATTGTCGTATTCGAGCGTCTCGATCAGATCCGTGTTCCAGATCAGCGATCGGTCGGTGACCCGCACGTCCTCCGACGCCGACCAGACGTCGTGGATCTTCTGATGGCCTTCTTCCAGAACCTCGCCGGTGCGGAAGACCGCGCAGTTCGACTGCATGGTCTGCTGCATCCGATCCCGAAGCTCGGCCGTCGGCGTCGAGCCGGCGGCGTTGCGGAACCGGTCGAGGCGGGCGATCGCCTTGTCGCCAGCATCGGCTGGCAGCGGCGCATGCCCCTCGCCGGGCGTCAGAGTTTCGGCGCAGCGCAGCGCCGCGGCACGGCCGAAGACGACGAGATCGATCAGCGAATTGGAGCCGAGCCGGTTGGCGCCGTGGACCGATACGCAGGCCGCCTCGCCCACTGCCATCAATCCCGGCACCACGGTATCCGGATCGCCGTCCTTCTTGGTCAACACCTCGCCATGATAGTTCGTCGGAATGCCGCCCATATTGTAGTGGACCGTCGGCAGCACCGGGATCGGCTCGCGGGTGACATCGACGCCGGCGAAGATCTTCGCCGATTCCGAAATGCCCGGAAGCCGCTCGTGCAGCACGGCGGGGTCGAGGTGGTCGAGATGCAGGAAGATGTGGTCCTTCTGCTTGCCGACGCCGCGACCCTCGCGGATTTCCAGCGTCATCGCCCGGCTGACCACGTCGCGCGACGCCAGATCCTTGGCCGACGGCGCGTAGCGCTCCATGAAGCGCTCACCCTCGGAATTGGTGAGATAACCGCCTTCGCCGCGCGAGCCCTCGGTGATCAGACAGCCGGCGCCGTAGATGCCGGTCGGATGGAACTGCACGAACTCCATGTCCTGCAGCGGCAGGCCCGCACGCAAGGCCATGGCATTGCCATCGCCGGTGCAGGTGTGGGCGGAGGTCGCTGAGAAATAGGCGCGGCCGTAACCGCCGGTGGCCAGGATGGTCTTCTTGGCGCGGAAGCGATGCAGCGTGCCGTCGTCGAGGCAGAGCGCGATCACACCCCGGCACGCGCCCTCCTCGTCCATGATCAGGTCGATGGCGAAATATTCGATGAAGAACTCGGTGGAGTGGCGCAGCGACTGGCCATAGAGCGTGTGAAGCATCGCGTGGCCGGTCCGGTCGGCGGCGGCGCAGGTGCGCTGCGCCGGGGGACCCTGGCCGAAGTCGGTGGTCATGCCGCCGAAGGGTCGCTGGTAGATCTTGCCGTCCTCGGTCCGCGAAAACGGCACGCCGAAATGCTCCAGCTCATAAACGGCGGCCGGCGCCTCGCGCACCAGATATTCAATGGCGTCCTGGTCGCCCAGCCAGTCCGACCCCTTGACGGTGTCGTACATGTGCCAGCGCCAGTCGTCCTTGCCCATGTTGCCCAGCGAGGCGGCGACGCCGCCCTGCGCGGCAACGGTGTGCGAGCGTGTCGGGAACACCTTGGTGATGCAGGCGGTCTTGAGCCCGGCCTGGGCGGCACCCAGGGTGGCGCGAAGGCCAGCGCCACCTGCCCCGACGACGACGACGTCGAAGGTGTGGTCGGTGATCGGATAGGCCTTGCCGTTCTGGGCCGGGGCGCTGCGATGCGGCTGCCCGGCTCTATTGCCGTCGGCGGTTCCATTCGTTGCCATGGTCAGACTCCGAAGCTCATCTTGACGATCGCGAACAGGCTCGCGCCAGCGATGGCGACCGCGAAAAACGTATTGAAAATAACGAGGACCACCTTCATTCCGCCGTGGACGTAGTCCTCGATGATGACCTGCATGCCGATCTTCATGTGGATTGCCGCCGACACGGTGACCAGCGCCATCGCGATTCCGACCAGCGGATTCGCGAAGGCCGCGCGCACATCCGCGTAGCTCTCGTTGTGGAGGGCGATGACGAGGATCACGAAGAAGCTGATCAAAAACAGGTTCGCGACGGCGGTCAGCCGCTGCTGCCAGAAGTGCTCGGTGCCACTGGCCGCCGAACCAAGGCCGCGCACGCGGCGCAACGGTGTTCTCATGTCGGTCATGGCGCGCTCCCTCAACCGAAGATCAGAATGCCGACCCAAAGGATCAGCGTGACGGCAAGCGAGGCAACCAGCGTCACCTGGGCCAGAAGGGTCGAGGTTTCCTTGCCCAGACCGTGCCCGGTATCCCAGATCAAGTGCCGAACGCCGCCGAACATGTGGTGGAGCAGCGCCCAAGTGTAGCCGAACAAAATCAGCTGGCCGACGATCGAGCCAAAGAAGGCCGAGGCATAGGAGAAGGCCTCCGGACCACTGGCTGCTGCGACCAGCCACCAGACGAAGAACAGCGTGCCGACATATAGCGCGCCGCCGGTGATTCGATGCAGGATCGACATCACCATGGTGGGACGGAATTTGTAGATGCTGAGATGCGGCGATAGGGGCCGCGGGGATGGGGCGTCGGACATCGGTGCTTTCTAGTCCTCGAATTTCCCTTGCACCATGCAGCATATAGGCACAGGCCCCACGCCGCACAGCGATCGGATGCGTCCTTAAAAGACGTATCGCAACTGCGAAAGCAAGCCTTTCGCGTTGCGGTAGGGACGGCGAGGCCGGCTTAATCGATTAGGCGCGGCAGGCGGGTGCGGCAAAACCGTCTGCCCCGCCCTGCACTCTTACAAGTTTCGAATCACTTCGGCGAGGGTTCGCGGTCGATAAAGCGGATGACATAGCTCGACCAATCGGCTGGATCGGCGATCTTTTCGTAGAGCCGCCGCCCGTTGCCGGGGTTTCGCGGCGAATGCAGCACGAGCTTCGACCAGCCGCGGCCGTCGGCTTCATCGGCGAGAAGATCGATCATCGCCTTGGCGATGCCTTTGCGGCGGTGGCGGTGATCCACATAGATGTGGTCGGCAAGACCCGAGCGCATGCCGGTCCACACATCCGGTATGTCGTAGAAAAGAACGAAGCCGACCAACTCGCCATCAAGCCGCGCTCCCAGGACCTCCGCCGTCCGGTCCTGCAGCAATTGCTCCGCGTAATAGGGGTCCGGGGACCCTGGCGCGCCGCGAAACAGCGACTGGTTGTAGGCCGAGATCAACGGCGCCAGATCGCGCGCGTCGCTGAGGCGCAGTCGCCTGATATCGATGTCGGGGGCCGGCGTCTCCATGGACGGAAGCCTTTCACGCCTGGGGAGGCCGGCGTCAAGACCCCTTGCCGGCATCTCGTCAACTGCGATCGTTCGACGGCATCGGATAGCCGTCCTCCCCGAAATTTCCGCTAGGTCGCCGCCCGCAAAACCGGTGGGGTCACCCCTATCCGATTGTTTTCATACATAAATCTCTAGTTGCAATCCCAAATCAATACTACACGCAACTTAAGAGCTCCGTTAACTTAAACCGGCTACAGTTACTCCTGCAACGGCTTTGGCCGTTTTTTGCGCTTTACCACCCTTCTCATCGGTTGCTCCCGAAGAGACCGCCTTTCAAATACGAGTCGACATGAGCGAAGCAGACATTCTGGCCTGGTGCGTGCCTCTCGCTCTCGCTGCGGTCTCGGGGGTCTTTCTCGTCCTCGGCGTCACGGTTCCCGGCGGCGTCTCATGGGGCATCGCCTACGCGCTGGTGGCTATCGGCTATGCGACGGCGATCTTTCCGGGCGGGGACTACGGCGTCGCAAAAGCGATCCTCGAAGATTCGCTATTCCTGTTCGCCATGGCGGCGATGGCGCGAGGCCTATCCCAGCGGTTCCACCGCCCTCCGCACGACTTCGCCGCCTTGGCCATGATCGCGCTGACGCTTCTCATCGCCGGACTCGCTCTCGTCCTCCACGATAGCGTTCCGGCCGAGGTCGCAGCCGTGCAGACCGGATGTGCCGCCTTTGCCCTCTTCGCCGCCGCCCAAATGAGGGGAGCGCTGCAAAAGCCGATCAACCGAGCGTTGTTCGCACTCGCCCTGCTGCTGGCGGCAAACCTGATGGCGCAGAATTTTATCTTCCTCGTCGATCCGTCCCCACACCTCACAACCGCCGATTGGCGCCAGTCGAGCTGGGCGTTTTTCTTCCAGCTCGGCGGTATCGCGTTCGGCCTTCTGTTTGCCTTCACCGCCCTCATCGCCATCGGTCTCGATGCCGTCGAGCGCTACCGTGTCTCATCGGAGACGGATCTTCTGTCAGGCCTGCTCAATCGCCGCGGCTTCGAGCTGCAACTGCGCGCCGCCACCGAGCGGCGGGGAGCCGAGGGTGCGCTCGTCTTGATCGATGTCGACCACTTCAAGGCGGTCAACGACCGCAACGGTCATGCCGCCGGCGACATGGTGATCGCGGGATTAGGGGCGCTTCTCGGCCTGTTCGCGGACCGCCTCGGTTTTGCCGGACGAATGGGCGGCGAGGAGTTCGCGATCTTCGTCGAAGGAGCCGATACGTCGGCTGGCGCGGCGAGGGCTCTCGAAATCCGTGAGGCGCTGAAGGGCGTGGCCTGGCCGCTGCCGCTGGTGGGCATTCAGATTACGGCCAGCTTCGGCGTCGCCGCCGCTCGGCCGGGCGAGAGCTTCGAGGCCGCCTACCGTCGGGCGGACGACAGGCTCTACCAGGCAAAGCAAGCCGGCCGCGACTGCGTCATCGCGGCCGAGACGGCGATTGTTGTCACCAGACCACCGGACCAAGCGGCAACAATCTCGCGGGTCGCCTGACCCCATTCGCCCAGCGCCGGCCGATATCTATTTCCAGGTTCGGATGTCGACGAAACGACCGGCGATCGCCGCCGCCGCCGCCATCGCCGGCGACACCAGATGGGTGCGCCCCTTGGAACCCTGACGGCCCTCGAAATTACGGTTTGACGTCGAGGCGCAACGCTCGTGCGGCTTCAGCCGGTCCTCGTTCATGCCGAGACACATCGAGCAGCCGGGCTCGCGCCATTCGAAGCCGGCCGCCATGAAGATCCGGTCGAGCCCTTCTTCCTCCGCCTGCGCCTTCACCAATCCCGAGCCGGGCACGATCATGCCGGAGACGCCGGTCGCCATACGGCGTCCTTCGACCACCTTGGCGACGGCCCGCAGATCCTCGATCCGGCCGTTGGTACAGGAGCCGATGAAGATCATGTCCACCGCGATATCGGTGATCTTCGTGCCGGGGGTCAATCCCATATAGTCGAGGGCGCGCTGCTTCGACTTGCGTTTGTTCTCGTCGGGAATGGTCGCCGGGTCCGGCACGACGCCCTCAATGGAGACGACGTCCTCGGGCGACGAACCCCAGGAGACGATCGGCGGCAGGTTGGCCGCGTCGAGCCGCACCACCTTGTCGTAATGGGCGCCTTGGTCCGATGTCAGCGTCCGCCAATAGTCGACGGCTATCTTGAACGCCTCGCCCTTGGGCGCGCGCGGCTTGTCCTCGATATAGGCGAAGGTGGTCTCGTCCGGAGCGATGAGCCCGGCCCGCGCGCCGGCCTCGATCGACATGTTGCAGATCGTCATCCGCCCTTCCATCGACAGGGCGCGGATCGCCTCGCCGGCATATTCGATGACGTAGCCGGTGCCGCCCGCCGTGCCGATTTCGCCGATGATCGCCAGGATGATGTCCTTGGCGGTGACGCCTTCGGGAAGCTGGCCGTTCACCTCCACCAGCATGTTCTTGGCCTTTGACTGGATCAGCGTCTGGGTGGCCAGCACATGCTCGACTTCGGAGGTGCCGATGCCATGCGCCAATGCACCGAAGGCGCCGTGGGTCGAGGTGTGGCTGTCACCGCAGACGATGGTCATGCCCGGCAGGGTGAAGCCCTGTTCGGGACCGATGATGTGGACGATGCCCTGCCGCCGGTCGACCTCGTTGAAATACTCAATGCCGAAATCGGCGGCGTTCTTCGCCAGCGCCTCGACCTGGATGCGGCTTTCCGGATTGCCAATGCCGTGCGAGCGATCGGTCGTCGGCACGTTGTGGTCGACCACGGCCAGCGTCTTCTCCGGCTGGCGCACCTTGCGGCCAGCGAGACGCAGACCCTCGAACGCCTGCGGGCTCGTCACCTCATGGACGAGATGGCGATCGATATAGATCAGGCAGGTGCCACCCTCCTGTTCGTCGACGAGATGTTCGTCCCAGATTTTGTCGTAGACGGTGCGGGGCTTGGCTTCGGCGTTGCTCATGGGTCGGTCCTTGTCCGGCAGCCTCTCGGGCCACGGTCGGTCGAATGGGCGAAAGGATGGATCGGTTCGCGCCATCGCGGCGCTCGTCGGTCGCTTTACCGGCCGTCGGCGGCGATCAGCCGGTAGAAGAAACGGCCGGGCAGGCGCGCATGATCGGAGAGCTTGGCGAAGCCCTCGCTGGTCGGCAGGTGCGCCCGCGCTTTCCGGTTCCGGACTCTTGTCATGGCCACAAAGTAGCAATTGGATGCGGCCGGGACAATCGGGACGTTCGTCCGCGACGCTCCAGCAACGGCTCGGCTATTCCGGTACCACCAGATCCTCGATGAAGCGCGGCGTGTGCCGCGCCTCGAAATCGGCCTCGCGCACCAGCCCGTCGAAATGCCGGGTCAGCTCCATGACCTGCCGGCGCTCGCGAAAGGCGAGATAGAAGCGGCCGACATAAACCGCCGCCTGCAGCGGGCCGAAGATCGTCACCGGCGCGGAGAAGACCTTCTTGCGGTCGAAGAGATACAGCCGGAGCGAGGGATACAGTTCTTCGGTCAGCCGGGCCAGCCGCTCGAGCTGCGCCCGTCGCTCGGCTGACGGCAGGCCGCGCCAATAGCCCTCGCCGGCCGCGAAACTCTCCAGCGCATCGATCGGCATGGCGATCTCGTAATCGGTATCCGGCGCTCGGAGATAGGCAAGCCGGTCGCGCATGTCGGCGATCGCCTGGTCGGACGTGCGGCCGAGGAAATCGCCATATTCGAAACGCAGCACCGATTCCGACTTCAGCATATCCGGCAAGGTCGCCGGAACGTGCCGGATCTTGTAGCCGCGCGCCTCCTCGTGCCAGCGATAGATCGACTTGTCGGAGGGCGCCCGCGCCGCTTCCTCGATACGCATCGCCACCTGCAGGACATCGGCGCTGCGCTCGCGCCGGTCGGTGAGCCCCAGCAGCCAGTCGCAGGACACCCCGAGCGCGGTCGCGCATTCCGCCGCGAATTGCGCGTTGGGCAGCCGGCCCTCGTCGGACGACAGAATCAGCGAGACGGTCGAGCGATCTGCCCCGGTGGCACGTGCCAACGCACTCTTCGACATCGCCGCCGAGGTCATGGCAGAGCCCAGGCGTTCGCGGAAAAGGCGGGATCTTTGTCGTTTATCCATGATTGTTGATAATTGTCATAGTTCACGAAGAAAATCTACATTTGTGAATCAAACCATGAGAATTCACAGAATTCCCGTGAGTGGCTGAAAAGCCTATGGTCGTCACATTCCCTCCCAGGGCGCCGACTTTCCACCTGCCTCCCAAGCTGGCGTCGGCGCCCCTGGACTTCGACAAACAATCGAATCTGCCCATCGGTGCGACGCATCGCGACGGACGGATTCGCCTCGGCCAATGGAGATTTTCGATGGAAACCCGCGTACGGAGCCTGGTGAAAGCCGCGTCCTGGCAGCTTCTCGGCCTCGTGACCATGTCGATTCTGGGGTTTCTGTTTACCGGCTCGCTCACTTCGGGCAGCGCTCTGGCCGCCGCATCGGGCCTGCTCGGCTTCTTCACCTATCTGGCGCACGAGCGGGTGTGGGCCGGTGTTCGATGGGGTTGGGTCTCGGCGACCGGCACGATCCGCGAGGCGGCGACCCTCGATCGTTAAATGCGCGGCGAGGGCGCTCCGGGTCGATGCTGGAAACTCCGTCCGCCGGGGCTCCGAGGAATTTCATTCCCCAAACACAAGAAAGCGGCCCCAGAGGGACCGCTTTTCCAAATTCTGTCCGACCGAGAGGTCGGCTTATTCGGCGGCGTCCTTGGCCGCCTGCTTCTCGGCCTTCGCCTTGTCGCGCTCGGCGACGGCGATCTGACGGGCGTCGTCGTTCAGCTTGCGGGCGCGCACATTGGTCGCCTCGACGATACGGGCCGACTTGCCGCGGCGATCGCGCAGATAATAGAGCTTGGCCCGCCGTACCTTACCGCGCCGCACGATCTCGACCGAATCGAGCTGCGGCGAATAGAGCGGGAAGACGCGCTCGACGCCTTCGCCATAGGAAATCTTGCGGACCGTGAAGTTTTCCTGGATGCCCGCGCCCGACCGCGCGATGCAGACGCCTTCATAGGCCTGGACACGCGTGCGCGTGCCCTCGGTGACCTTGACGTTGACGCGCAGCGTGTCGCCGGCGGAAAATTCCGGAAGGGTACGGATCGCGTTGATACGCTCGGCCTCGGCGGCATCGAGTTCGGAGATAATGTTCATGGCATAGCCTCAATTCGTTTCATGCCGGAAAAGTTAGTCTCAGCCGACATGGCCGCGGGTACGGTCAAGTTATTCTGAGGAAATCGGTGTCGCCCATACACCGCTTTGCCGCCTTTGTCACTATCCCGCGTCGACATCCGACACTAGTTTTGCAAGGACCAAGGCGCCAGCGGCAGTCGCGGCGGTTCGATATATGCCCGAACGGTGCGGCAGAGTCGATCAAGCAACGTCAGTCGTCGAGCAAATCCGGTCGTCGCGCGCGGGTGATCCGTTCCGCTTCAGCCTCCCGCCAGCGTTCGACCGCCCCGTGGTCGCCCGACGTCAGGAGATCGGGGATCGTGCGCCCCTCCCATTCCGCCGGCCGGGTATAATGGGGATGTTCGAGGAGACCCGTTTCGAAGCTTTCCGTCTCGCCCGATTGGGCATTGCCCATGACGCCTGGCAACAGCCGGACCACGGCGTCGAGCAGCACCATCGCCGCCACCTCGCCGCCCGACAGGACATAGTCACCGATCGAGACCTCCTCGAGGTCACGCGCCGCGATCACCCGTTCGTCGACCCCCTCGAAGCGCCCACAGACGATCACGGCGCCATCGCCGGCGGCGAGTTCGCGCACCCGCGCCTGGGTCAGCGGCTTGCCCCGCGGGCTCATCAAGAGCCGCGGGCGTGTGTCGCCCGCAGGCGAGGCCGAATCGATCGCGTTGGCCAGCACATCGGCGCGCATCACCATGCCGGCGCCGCCACCGGACGGCGTGTCATCGACCATACGATGACGGCCGACGCCGAAGTCGCGAATCTGCACCGTCTCCAGCGCAAAATCGCCGCGAGCGAGCGCCTTGCCGGCCAGCGAGACGCCGAGCGGTCCGGGAAACATCTCCGGATAGAGCGTGAGGACGGAGGCGCGGAAGCTCATGATCGGATCAGGCGAGCGGCTCGCTCTTGGCGACCTCGATGATCTTCAGATCGCGCCCGAGCACCTCGACCTCGCTCAGCGCCGCCCGCCAGGCCGCGATGTGGTCGGACTGGGCGTGGCGCGTCAGATCGGCCCGGCTTTCCCACTCCTCGTAAATCCGCACCAGACCCGGCTCGGTCAGATCCTCCGCGAAGGAATAGACGAGACAGCCGGGCTCGGCGCGGGTCGCGGCGATGGTGGCGTTCGCCTTGCCACGCAAGCGCTCCAGATCGGCGGCATGAAGACGCTGGGTTCCGGCGACGATAATCATGAGGCGCTCCTTTCGGTGGCAGCGGGATCAGAGATCCGCGCCGCGGGCAAGACAAGGGATCGGTTACGCGCCACAAGGCGCGGAGTAAACCGACGGGGACGACGCCGGAGCCGGACGTCAGTCGTCGTCCGCCGGTAGCTCTGGCGCACCGTCTGGCTCATCTGTCTCGGCCTCGGCAAGCCCGGCGGCGAAGGGTTCGACGATCATCACGCCGCGATCCGCGTCGATCTGCGGAACCGCCGCATCTGAAAACGGGATCATCACGGTCTGGCCTTCCGGCGGCTTGATCTCGACGATGTCGCCGGCGCCGAAATCGTGGAACGCCACGACCGTGCCGACGGCGACGCCCGCCACCGTCTCCACGGCGAGGCCGACGAGGTCGCCCAGATAGAACTCGTCCGACTCCTCCGGCTCCGGCAAAGCGGATCGATCGATGAAGAGTTCACGGCCGTTCAGCCGCTCGGCGTGGTTACGATCCTCCACCTCGGCAAAGCGGACGACGACGACGTTCTTCTGAAGGCGGGCACTCTTCACAGTGTAGCGGTTGCCAGCAGTGTCGAAGAGCGGCCCATAGGCGCCGAGCTCGACGGGGCTCTCGGTAAACGAGCGGACGCGGCATTCGCCCTTCAGTCCGTGCGCGCCGCCGACGACGCCGAGCAGGACGGGATTTTCCGGTTTGGTTTGGTTTTGCGGCACGACGTTGCAATCCAGCGAGCGGAGAAAAGCGGCTTGTTGGCGCCTCACAGGGAGGGTCTTACGCCAACGGATACGGCGATGACACCCTTGCGGCCCCCCAGCAACGACCTCTTGAGGCCATCGGACAGGGCGGAGGCGCCTGGACAAGGTCAATAGCTCGATGAGAGCCGCGCCCCATCACACGAACGGCGCCAAATGGCGCCGTTCGTCACTCTCGTTATCGCGGATGCGAACTGAGCGCCTTATTCGGCCGACGCGGTCTCGGTGTCTTCAGCCGGAGCGTCCTCAGCCGCAGCCTCTTCGGCCGGCGCGTTCTTGGCCGCCTCAGCGTCCGCGGCGGCCTGCTCGGCCGCTGCCTTGGCGTCCTCCTCGCGCTGCGCACGCTCGGCTACGCGCTCCTGCGCCTTCTTGCCCGGCTTGCCCTTCACCGGATTGGCGCGGGCGGGACGGCTGAGAATGCCGGCCTTGTCGAGGAAGCGCATCACGCGGTCGGTCGGCTGGGCGCCCTCGCTCAGCCAGTGCTTGATGCGCTCTTCGTTCAGGATGACACGCTCGACGTCCTTCGGCAGCATCGGGTTCCACGAGCCAATCTGTTCCACGAAACGGCCGTCACGCGGGCTCCGGGCGTCAGCGACGACGACATGGTAATAAGGCCGCTTCTTCGAACCGGCACGGGCAAGACGCATTTTCAGGGGCATCGGGGATCTTCCTTCTGTTGGTATCGGCCCGCTATCGGGTGCCGGATTTCGCTATTCGTGGTGTTCGCATGGTCACGGCCTTGCGGCCCTGACCGGTTATTTCTTCTTGCCTGTCAGACCGGGAAGTCCGGGCAAACCGCCGCTGGGAAGGCCCGTCCCGCCCCCCGGTCCGCTCAGCCCAGGCGGCAGACCCGGCATGCCGCCGCCTTGCGCGGCCTTCGCCATCGCTTCGAGCTGCTTGGGATCCATCTTCGACAGATCCGGCATGCCGCCGGGCATACCGCCCATGCCACCCCCTGGGCCACCAAGGCCCATCTTGCCGGCAAGGCCGCCCATCATCTTGCCCATCATGCCGCCCTTACCCTTGCCCATCGACTTCATGACGTCGGCCATCTGGCGGTGCATCTTCAAGAGCTTGTTGATCTCGGCGGACGAGGTGCCGGAGCCGGCTGCGATGCGCTTCTTGCGGCTGTGCTTGAGGATGTCGGGGCGGGCGCGCTCGGCCGGGGTCATCGACGAAATCACGGCGAGCTGACGCTTCAACATCTTATCGTCGAGACCGGCGGACGCCATCTGGTCCTTCATCTTCCCCATGCCGGGCATCAGACCCATCATGCCGCCCATGCCGCCCATCTTCTGCATCTGACCGATCTGCTCGGCGAGGTCGTTCAGGTCGAACTTGCCCGACTGCATCTTCTTGGCCATCGCTGCGGCTTTTTCCGCGTCGATGTTCTCGGCCGCCTTTTCGACGAGGCTGACGATGTCGCCCATGCCGAGGATGCGATCGGCGATGCGCGAGGGATGGAAATCCTCCAGCGCATCCATCTTCTCACCGGTGCCGATCAGCTTGATCGGCTTGCCCGTAACCGCGCGCATGGACAGCGCCGCGCCGCCGCGCCCGTCACCATCGACGCGCGTGAGAACGATGCCGGTGATGCCGACGCGCTCGTCGAAAGAACGGGCGAGATTGACCGCGTCCTGGCCGGTCAGGGAGTCGGCGACGAGCAGGATCTCGTGCGGCGTCGCCCGCGCCTTGATCTCCGCCATCTCGACCATCAGCGGCTCGTCGATATGGGTGCGGCCGGCGGTGTCGAGAATGACGACGTCGTAACCGCCGAGCTTGCCGGCCTGATGGGCTCTGGCAGCGATTTCCACCGGTCCCTGCCCGGCAATGATCGGCAGCGTGGCGACGCCGGTCTGCTCGCCGAGAATCTTCAATTGCTCCTGCGCGGCCGGACGACGCGTGTCGAGCGAGGCCATCAGCACCTTCTTGCGCTGGCGCTCGGTCATGCGCTTGGCGATCTTGCCGGTGGTCGTGGTCTTGCCCGAGCCCTGCAGGCCGACCATCATCACGACGACCGGTGCCGGCGCGTTGAGATCGATCGGAACCTGGTCCCGGCCGAGCATCTCGATCAGCTCGTCATGGACGATCTTGACGACCATCTGGCCGGGCTTGATCGATTTCAGGATCTCGGCGCCGACAGCCTTTTCACGCACCCGGTCGGTAAAGCCGCGCACCACTTCCAGCGCGACGTCGGCTTCGAGCAGCGCCCGACGGACCTCGCGCAGCGCCGCACCCACATCCTTGTCGGAGAGCGCGCCGCGGCCGGTGAGACCGTTCAGGATGGACCCGAGGCGGTCCTGGAGCGAGTCGAACATCAAGCTTCCTTCCGTCCTTCCGAATTGCCCCGGAAGGTGGTGCGCATCCCCAAGGACCGCAAACCCCTCATGCCCGGAGCAAACGATGCTCAAAGCATGATCGCATCCGCGGGCGAAACTCGCTGGCGGATGGGGACCTCCATGCGGCTCCAAGAGGAGGGGCATGGTCGGCGGGTCGCGGACGGAATGTCGCGGATTTGGCCAGCAACAACACCAATGCGCTCGAATTGTCAAATCCGATGGCTGGGAAAGCGGCCAGAGTCGCCGCGTGCGCGCGGTTTGGAAGGCGATCCCGCGGAACCCGCTGTCAGCAGGCAGAACGCCTGTGGCCTTGTTCTGCGCCGCTTGCGATACAATTGCTCGACCAAGGTCGACCTGTCCCGGCCCTCGATCTGATCACTCCAACGGCGTTGAACTCATGACCGCTGCCATAATCCTGACCGCAGTCACGGTGTTTCTGCTCTTCGCGACCGGCATCTCCTTCGCCCGTATCGCGCACGGTTTCGTCCGGGTTTTCGCCTTTCCCCGGCTGCAATTTCTCGCCCTGACGCTGGTCCTCGTGCCGCTGACCGTCTGGCTTGTTGCGCCCGCCATGTGGATGTGGAGCCTGCTTGCCGGACAAGCCATCGTTCTGGTCGTACAGGCGGTGTCGATCGCGCAGTTCACGCCGCGGCGCAAGCGTCAGTCCCAACGCTACCAGGGTGATCCGAACGGCAAGAACACGGTGTCGGTCCTTTCCTACAACGTCAAAATGTCCAACCGCGACTATGACAGGGCAATCGAGCTGGTTCGCGATGCCGATCCGGATATCGCGATCTTCATGGAGACCGACGAGGCTTGGGCGCGGGCTCTCAAGCCTCTCTCGGAAGGCAGGCCGCATAGTGTCTCGCATCCGCTGGAGAACTCCTACGGCATGGTTCTCATGTCCCGCCACGAATTGCGGGACACCAAAGTGCAATATCTCGTCATGGAGGGCGTGCCCTCGATCATCACGACCGTCGTCCTGCCGGACGATCAATCCCTTCGTCTTTTCTGCGTCCATCCCGAGCCGCCAGTCCCCCATGTGGATTCAGCCGGCCGCGACGCGGAGCTGGTCACGGTTGCCAAGCTTGCCCGCGAAGATCCGATGCCGGCCATCGTCTGTGGCGATCTCAACGACGTCGCATGGTCCCACACGACACGCCTGTTCCAACGCATATCGCGGCTGCTTGATCCGCGTGTCGGCCGGGGATTTTACAACACCTTCGACACGCGCTTCTGGTTTATGCGATGGCCGCTCGATCACCTTTTTCACGATGCCCGCCTCCATCTGATCGCGATGAAGCGCCTGCCGGACATCGGCTCCGACCACTACCCGATGTATTTCAAGTTGGCCCTGACGGCATCCGCCGACGAAGCCGAGCTGCCTGAAGCCGCCGATGCCACGGATCGCGAGGAATGCGCCGAGATCGAGCGGGATGCGCGCGAGGTCGACCGGGACGCCATTGGGACTGACTGGGAAAAGTAGGAGGATCCAGGCTGAATCCTCGCCTCTCTCGCTGAGCAACGAAAAATAGTTGCGCAACGCAGCTGTTAGTCAGGAACAATTATCAACCTGTGACATTTTGAGGAGCGAAGGGCATTTCTTGTTGGGATTAACTTTATGAAACTTCGAAACATTCTCGCAGCTGGCGCCGCTACAGCTATCGCCGCAACGGCTATGCCAGCGTTTGCTCAGACGGTTGTCAAAGCGACGACCGACCTGAACGTCCGCGCTGGCCCAGGTCCGAACTACGAGATCGTTGGCGTGATTGCGAATGAGGGCAATGCCACGGTCGAGGGCTGCATCGAAGGCGGTTCCTGGTGCAAGGTGACCGTCGACGGTCAGGAGGGCTGGGCTTATTCCGACTATCTGACCGCCGACATGTCGGGTGAGCAGGTCGTCGTTACGACCCGCCGGCAGGAACTGGCAGTTCCGGTAGCAACCTACGAAAACGATGCGGGGGGCGGGCTCGCCGGCGCAACGACGGGCGCCGTCGCGGGAGCCATCGTAGGCGGCCCGATCGGCGCGGCGATCGGCGGAGCGGCGGGTCTTGCCGCGGGCGCTGTCATCGACCCACCCGAAACCGCCGTATCCTATGTCCGCTCGAACCAGGTCGATCCTGTCTATCTCGAGGGCGAAGCCGTCGTCGGCGCCAGCCTTCCCGAGACGGTCGAACTTCGGGAGATTCCGGATTACGAGTACCGCTACGTCTATGTGAACGGACAGCCGGTGCTCGTCGAAGCCAGTACGCGTAAGGTCGTCTACGTCGTCCGCTGACGGCCGTCGCGCATCACGGGAGCGCCGGAAAAACCGGCGCTTCTCCCTCGCCCGGCACGCAGCATCGCCGGCGCCTCAAAAAGGAGCACATCCATGTCCGACCCGCGCGACGTCCCACCTCCGGTGGGCACCCCCCCTTCCCGGGAGGACCGTACCGTCATCGTCAACAACGATCGCGTCGACGGTCCTAGGGGCGGCGGCAGCGGCGGCATGATCGCCGCCGCGGTTCTCATTCTCGTTCTTCTCATCGGTGCCTTCTTCCTGTTTGGCGACGGCCTGTCTGGCGGCGGAGACGCGGGCGACAGCAGCACCAGCGTCACCGTCGACACGCCGGACGTGAACGTCGAGGCACCCGCCGCTGAGAGCAACGCGGCCCCGGCCGCATCCGAGGCTCCGGCCGCCGCTCCTGAAGCTCCGGCCGAGACGACGGCGCCGGAAGCCCCCGCGGCCACCGAGCCCGCACCGGCCAACTAAGGCAAAGCGGTCGGCTCTCGGCGCGCAACTCGCGAGACCGAACTGGGCGTGATGGCGGACAGTCGTTCTACCGTCACGTCCCACCGACCGTCTTAGGCACGAGGAGGCCTCCAACGCCTCTGGCCGCGTGGCCTACCCCACGCGGCCTCCTTTCATTTACCACCATGATCGGCCATATAGCCGCCATGACCGAGAGCGCCGGCACCGCCGCTGAGACCGCCATCGCCTTCGCGCGGATGAACGGGCTTGGCAACGAGATCATCGTCGCCGATCTGCGCGGCACGAATGCCCGCATTTCGGCAGATGGCGCGCGTGCGCTGGCCACGGACCCTGCGACCCGCTTCGACCAGATCATGGCGATCCATGATCCCAAGACCCACGGCACCGATGCGTATATCCGGATAATCAATCGCGACGGTTCCGAGGCCGAGGCCTGCGGCAACGGCACCCGCTGCGTCGTCCAGGCGCTCGGCGTCGAGACCGGCCGCACCGATTTCACCTTCGAGACCCGCGCCGGCATCCTGACCGCGAACGAACGGGCCGACGGGCTGATTGCCGTGGACATGGGCAAGCCCCGCTTCGGCTGGCAGGAGATTCCGCTGGCCGAGGAATTCGCCGATACGCGCACGATCGAACTCCAGATCGGACCGATCGACGCGCCGGTGCTGCATTCGCCCTCGGCCGTTTCCATGGGCAATCCGCACGCGATCTTCTGGGTCGATCGCGACGTGTGGAGCTACGATCTGGACCGCTTCGGCCCGATCCTCGAAAACCATCCGATCTTCCCCGAACGGGCCAATATCTCGATCGCCCAAGTCATCAGCCATGGCGCCCTGACACTCCGGACCTGGGAGCGTGGTGTCGGGCTGACGCAGGCCTGCGGATCGGCCGCCTGCGCCGCCGCCGTCTCGGCCGCGCGGACACAGCGAACCGGCCGGAGGGTGACCGTAACCGTGCCGGGCGGTGACCTCCTGCTGGAATGGCGCGACGACGACCATGTCGTCATGACCGGCCCCGCGGCGTGGGAGTGGTCGGGCCGCCTCGACCCGGCGACGGGCGCCTATGTCCGCGACGACCAGACCGCTGCGGAACCCGCCTGATGGGCGTCGACATCGTTTCCTTTGGCTGCCGGCTGAACACCTACGAGGCCGAGGTGATGAAGCGCGAGGCGCTGGCCGCCGGCCTCGGCGAGGACGGCGCGAGCGCGATCGTCTTCAACACCTGCGCCGTCACCGCCGAGGCCGTGCGCCAGGCGCGCCAGCAAATCCGCCGGGCCCGGCGCGACAACCCAAGGGCCCGCATCGTCGTCACCGGCTGCGCGGCGCAGACCGAACCCGGCCGCTTCGCCGAGATGGTCGAAGTCGACGCCGTCATCGGCAATGACGACAAGCTTGCCGCCGCATCCTATCGCGCCCTGCCGGATTTCGGCGTGGCGAAGGAAGAGAAGATCCGCGTCAACGACATCATGAGCGTGACCGAGACCGCCGGCCACATGGTCGACGCCATCGAAGGCCGCGCGCGCGCCATCGTCCAGGTCCAGAATGGCTGCGACCACCGCTGCACCTTCTGCATCATCCCCTTCGGACGCGGAAATTCCCGCTCGGTGCCGATGGGCGCGGCCGTCGATCAGGTCAAGCGCCTCGTCGCCGGCGGCTACAACGAGATCGTCCTGTCGGGCGTCGACATGACCAGTTGGGGCGCCGATCTGCCCGGCCAACCAAGGCTCGGCGACCTCGTCCAGGCGATCCTGCGACACGTGCCGGACCTGAAGCGCCTGCGGTTGTCCTCGATCGATTCCATCGAGGCCGACCCGGCGCTGATCGAGGCGATCGGCTCGGAAAAGCGGCTGATGCCGCATCTGCACCTGTCGCTGCAGGCCGGCGACGACATGATCCTGAAACGGATGAAGCGCCGCCACAACCGCGACGACGCGATCCGGTTCTGCGAAGACATGCGGGCGGCGCGGCCGGACATCGTCTATGGCGCCGATATGATCGCGGGTTTTCCGACCGAGACCGACGCCATGTTCGAGAACTCGTTGAAGCTTGTCGAGGAGTGCGGGCTGACCCACCTCCACGTCTTTCCGTTTTCGCCGCGCGAGGGCACGCCGGCGGCGCGCATGCCGCAATTGCCCCGGCCCCTCGTCAAGGAACGCGCGGCGCGGCTGCGCGAGACGGGCGAAGCAGCCCATGCCGCGCATCTGACCCGGTTGGTCGGCACGGCGCAGTGTGTGCTCGTCGAGCGCGACGGCGTCGGCCGCTGCGAAGACTTCACCGTTTGCCGTGTCGACGAAGGTCTCCCCGGCGAGATCGTCGACACTATCCTTGTCGAGGAACGTGGCGGCCAGCTTTTCGCCCGTGCACTCCCGATTATCGAAGAGAACTGACGTAACCATGGCTGAACCAAAAGGCTTCTTCCGGCGCATCTTTTCCTTCGGTTCGGATCGCGAGGAAGATCGTGTACCCGAGCACGGTGAATTGCCGCGGCCGTCCGATACGGAAGTCGGTCGTGCTGGATCGCCGGACCCGGACATGCATCCGGAGGCAGCAGCCAGTTCGGTCGCCGACAGCGAGGCCGGCGCCTCGGTGGAGGATGGCGGCGGCATCACTCCGCTGGCCGAAGTCGCGGGAACGCGTGTGTCGGGCGAGTCTGGCGACGATACAGTCACCCGCCAGACGGATACGGCTCAAAAAAAAAGCGCTGAAATCCTCCTAGACCGACAGGAACCGCAGCAAGCGGAATTCGATAGCCCGGACGAGACGGTGGATTTTTCATGGCTCGAGGCGCCGGAGCCGGAGGAAGCGATAGCGGAAAGCCCCGACTTCTCGTTTCTGGAAGAGCCGATTATTCCCGAAGACGAGTCACCGCCGCACGTCGCGGGCGAACGGCGGGAAACCTCCGAGGCCGCTGACGCGGTGGCCCCCGTCGTCGGACCGGCCTCCGAAGACGATCATCTCGATGGGCATCGCGACGGACATGGCGACGATCTGCCCAACGAGGAGGCAGACTTTTCCTGGCTCGACCAGGACCTGCCGGCGGACGACAAAGACGATGTGCTTGATACGGCGGAACGAATCGATCCCGCTTTCGACGAGATCCCCGACGGCGCCGCCGATCACCCGCTTCCCGCCCCGGCATCGCAGCCTGCAATCGCCCGCCCGCCGGTGGATCCCGATGCCGGCTTCCGGCTTCGCGAGCAGGCGGCGCCAGCCGCGCCCACCCCCGAGGTACCGGCACCCTGGCTGCAACGCTTGCGCCAGGGACTGTCGCGCTCGTCCAACCAACTCTCCGGCTCGATCGGCTCGATCTTCACCAAGCGGCGCCTCGACGAGGAGACGCTACAGGATTTCGAGGACGTGCTGATCCAGGCCGATCTCGGCGTCGAGACGGCGCTGCGCATCACCGACCGCCTGTCGGAAGGCCGCTTCGGCCGCGAGATCGGCGGTGAGGAAGTTCGCTCGATCCTCGCCGACGAAATCGAGAAGACGCTTTCGGCGGTGGCGATGCCGCTGGAACTCGACCTGGAAAAGAAGCCGCACGTCATTCTCGTGGTCGGCGTCAACGGCACCGGCAAGACCACGACGATCGGCAAGCTCACGGCGAAACTTTCCCGCGCCGGGCTCAAGGTGACGCTGTGCGCCGGCGACACCTTTCGCGCCGCCGCCGTCGAGCAATTGAAGATCTGGGGCGAACGGACCGGCTCCGAGGTCGTCGCCAAGCAGATCGGCGCCGACGCGGCGGGGCTGGCATTTGAGGCCTATGACCGGGCGGTCGAGAACGATTCCGACGTGTTGATCATCGATACGGCGGGGCGGCTGCAGAACAAGACCGAACTGATGGCAGAGCTGGAAAAGATCATCCGTGTCCTCGGCAAGCGCGAGCCCGACGCGCCGCACACCGTGCTGTTGACCCTCGACGCGACCACCGGCCAGAACGCCCTCAACCAGGTCGAGATCTTCCGCAATGTCGCCGGCGTCAACGGGCTGGTAATGACCAAGCTCGACGGCACGGCACGCGGCGGTATCCTCGTCGCCATCGCCGCCAAGCACAAGCTGCCGGTCTATTTCGTCGGCGTCGGCGAGGGCATCGATGATCTCGAACCGTTCAAGGCCAAGGACTTTGCCAGCGCCATCGCGGGGACCGCGCCGGCGGCGCCGTTATAGCGCCAGCCCACATTAAAGATCGACAAGATTTCGGCGATCGCCGCCCGGTGGCCTATCATTTGCCGCGATCCCGAACGATATGAGGGCGAACACGGAGTGCCCATGACCGACCACATCATCGAAGAAGAACCGAACTCTCCCACCCGCAAGGAGATGAATCCGCTCCTGAAATTCGCGCTGGAGCTCGGGCCGCTGCTGGTCTTCTTCTTCGCCAATGCGCGCGGCGAGCAGATCGCCGACGCCTTTCCGGTGCTGCAGGAACTGGGTGGCCCGCTATTCGTCGCTACCGCGCTGTTCATGGCGGCGATGGCCATCTCGCTGAGCGTGTCCTGGGCGATCACCCGGACATTGCCGATCATGCCGCTGGTCTCCGGCGCGGTCGTGCTGGTGTTCGGCACGCTGACCCTGTGGCTGCAGGATGAGACCTTCATCAAGATGAAGCCGACCATCGTCAACGGCCTCTTCGCCGCCGTTCTCCTCGGGGGGCTCGTCTTCGGCAAGTCGCTGCTCGGCTACGTCTTCGATCAGGCCTTCAAGCTCGATGCCGAGGGCTGGCGCAAGCTGACCCTGCGCTGGGGCCTGTTCTTCATCTTCCTCGCCATCCTCAACGAGGTCATTTGGCGCAGCTTCTCGACGGATTTCTGGGTCGCGTTCAAGGTCTGGGGCACGATGCCGATTACCATCCTCTTCATGATGGCGCAGTTTCCGCTGATCAAGCGCCACGCCACCGAGCCACTGGTCAAGGAGCACCTAACCGCGAAGAAGTGACGCCGGCCGGGGGCGCCGTCAGAACTCGCCGGTCTTCAAGACGCGCCCATCAGGCATGACGTTGCCGGTGGCGCCGTCGGGATTGCCGAACGGCACCGGCGGCGCGCCGGCTTCCGCCTCGCGATCGTGGTTCAACGCCCAGTGGACCGAGGGAAAGGCCAGTTCGTCCCACGGAATGGCATCGAAGGCGAACATATCCACGGCCTGGCTTTCCGGTCCCGCCGCGATGGTCGCCTCGGCGAGCCGCGCCCGGTAGATGAGCTGCACCTGGCTGATCCGCGGAACGGCGTAGACCGCGAGCAGCCGCTCGATCGTGAGCGACGCCTCGGCTTCCTCCCGCGCCTCGCGGCGGGCGCCGTCCTCGGGCGTCTCGTTCAGTTCCAGATAGCCGGCCGGGATCGTCCAAAAACCCTTGCGCGGCTCGATCGCCCGTTTGCAAAGCAAGATCTTGCGATCGTGATGGACCACCGAGCCGACCACGATCTTGGGGTTTTCGTAGGCGACGAAACCGCATGTGTCGCAGATCTTGCGCGGCAGGGCGTCGTCTTCGGGCGTGCGGAGGGAGAAGGAGGGGGTCATCGCGTCACAGATGGTCCTCGATATTCATCCGGCCATGCAGGATGCGGACGACATTCGAGAGCGCCCGACGACGAACGCACATAAAAAATCTGATGCCGACCGCTTTGATGGAAGCGCAAACCCTTACGGTATCGCGACGCGTCGCGAGACGAGCCGGGGCGGTCAAACACGCGTTCGCAACTTCGGGCGATTTCGGAGACATATCGGTCCGCCTGATCTGCTCCATATCGCTTCAGTGTATAGAGATAGACAGCGGCAAGATCGCGGTACCCAGCGGGACTGAAGCGGACTTCCCTCACTCGGCGTCGGACCGCGAATGCATGTCGCGCAGGAACGTTTTGAGATCGAACGGCTGTGGCTCGCCGCTGTCAAACCCTTCCTGGATCGCGGCACGAAGCGCGGCGATCTTTCTCTGTCGTCGTTCCAAAAGTCGCAAGCCGGCGCGAACGACATCATCGGGGTCAGCGAATTCTCCGATTTCGACCTGCTGATCGACAAACGCGTCGTAGGGTTCGCCAAGTCTCTGCGATTTTACGGAACTCATTCCAGACCTCCGGCTGTCACTTTCAGCTATTTTCAGGGCTTTCGAGAAACAAGGAACAGCCTCCTCAGCTCGTCGGCGCCTTCTCGGCCGGCTTTCGCGCCAACACCGCTTCGATCGCCGGCATCAGCCCGGTCTCGATGAGCTCGGGCGAAAACGGCCCCGTCTGCTTATAGACGATCTCGCCGTCCGGGGTGACGAGGAAGGTTTCCGGGATGCCATAGACGCCCCAGTCGATCGTCGCCGTGCCCTTGGGATCGACTCCGACCGCGTCATAGGGATTGCCGAGCGATTCCAGGAATTCGAGCGCGTTTTCCGGCTTGTCCTTGTAGTTGATCCCGACCAACCGGAACCGGTCATCCTTCCCAAGGTCCATCAACAGGGGATGCTCGACGCGGCAGGGCACGCACCAGGAGGCGAAGACGTTGACCACCACCGGCCGGCCGTCGCCGAACCCCGCAAGGTCGAGACCCGGCGTCGGTTGCCCGTCCGGTCCCTTGAGCCCTTCCAAAGGCGGCAACGTAGTCTCCGGCGCGGTCTTGCCGATCAGCACCGACGGGATGATCTGGGCGTTCTTTCCCGAAAGCAGCTGATAGAGGAAGACGGAGGCAAGCCCGCCGAACAGCAGCAGCGGCAAAAGAACCAGCCAGTTGCGCCGCGGCTTGGCGGGGCGGGAGGGCGGCGTCTCGCCGTCAACTGGCGTTGGCGCGGTCGGGATCGTCGTCTCGGTCGGCTGCTCGGTCATTGTGCCGTCCCTGTCGTCTCCAGAGCCGCGCCGCGACCGGCGGAGCGCCGGCGAACGCCTCTCGCCTCGAGCGCCTTCAGAGCGCGCCGCTGCGCCTTCGCGTCAAGGAAAACCCACAATGCCAGCCCGACCAGAGCCAGCGCCGAGACCCCATAGGCCGAGACGATAAAGCCGAAATAATTCATGACATTTTCCTCAGGCCTCGGCGTTGCGGGCCGCAAGCCGCGACAGCGCCGCGACGCGGCGGCGCAGCACCTCGGTGCGCATCGCCGTCAGATGCAGGGCGAAAAACAGCAGCGTAAAGCCGACCGCCGAGATCAGCAGCGGTGCCAGAAACACCGCCGGCATCGCCGGGCCGTCGGGGCGCAGAACGCTCGCCGGCTGGTGCAACGTGTTCCACCAATCGACCGAGAACTTGATGATCGGGATATTGACGAAGCCGACGAGGACGAGGATCGCCGCGGCCTTGGCGCTCTTGCCCGGATCGTCCAGCGCCCGGGTCAGCGCGATCAGCCCCAGATACATCAGGAACAGGATAAAGACCGAGGTGAGCCGGGCATCCCAGACCCACCAGGTGCCCCACATCGGCCGGCCCCAGATCGAGCCGGTGATCAGCGACAGCGCCGTGAACACGGCGCCGATCGGCGCAGCGGCCTTCACCGCCACATCGGCCAGCGGATGACGCCAGACCAGGGTGCCGAGGGCCGACACGCTCATCACCGTCCAGGCCATCATCGCGATCCAGGCGAAGGGCACATGAATGAACATGATCTGCACGGTCGCGCCTTGCTGGTAATCCGGCGGCGCGGTGAAGCCGAGGAACAATCCCACGGCGAGCGCGAGCAAAGCCAGCCCATAAAGCCAGGGCTGGATCTTTCCCGACAACGCCAGGAAGCGGGTCGGGTTGGCGAGAATGGTCAAGCGCGACGGCTTGGCGGCGGAGAGGTCGGTCATAAGCCTAGTTTAGGAGCTCCCAGGAGGGATAAGGCGAGAATTGTAGGGTCTTCATAACCTAAGCACCGTGGATAGCGGCGTGTCATTCCCAGCCAGATGCATCACGATCCAGATCATCCAAGTGATCGGCCAGATCGCGGCAAGAAAGGCGTCGATCGTCAGGCTCATGACGATTTTCAGGAAGACCGACATGCCGCTTTGCCACGTGTCCACCACGCCAAGGATGAAGGTGAGCGGGCCGCCGATCATCATGACGATGGCAAACGGTGCGGCGAGCAAGCTTCTCATTTGGGCCTTCGTTTTCTATTGCGCGCCCTTCGCGCTACCGAGGTCGGCAGATTAACGTCGGCAAGTCCGTAACTGCAACCGCTCGCAAATATGTTCTGGTTACGCAGACGTTAAAGCAGCGGGTTCGCCCGAGGATGACGAGGCACGGACAGGAAAGCATCACTTTTCCTCCAGGCGGCGGCGCATCGCATCGGGACGCCTGCCTCAATCAGCACTCGTCTTCAGCGCCGCGCCCGCCGCGATCGGTCCCAGTGCCCCGAAGAACAACGTCAAGGCGACGAGAATGAGGAATGGCGGGAGAAACGGATCGGGATCGTTGACCGCGCCGTAGGTCGCCGAGACGCCGAAGATCAGCACGGGGATCGCCAGCGGCAGGACGAGGACCGAGACCAGCAATCCGCCGCGCGGCAGCGCGACGGCGACGGCGGCCCCGACGGCGCCGATGAAGGTGATCGCGGGAGTGCCGGCGAGAAGCGTCGCCATGACCGCCCCGATTGCCACCGGATCGAGCGCGAGGAAGAGGCCAAGAACCGGCGCGGCAAGGACCAGCGGCAAGCTGGAGGCGACCCAGAGCGCCAGGCATTTGGCAAGGACGACCAGCGGAAGCGGCGTCGGCCCGGCGATCAAAAGATCGAGCGTGCCGTCGTCACGGTCGGCCTGGAACAGCCGGTCGAGGGTGAGCAGCGCCGACAACAACGCCCCGATCCACAGAATCGCCGGCCCGATGCGCGACAGAAGATTGAGGTCCGGGCCAATGCCGAACGGGATCGTCGCGACCACGGCAAGGAAGAAGATCACGCCGGTCATCGCCCCGCCGCCGCCGGAAAAGGCGAGCCCCAGGTCGCGGCGGAACAGCGCGATCATAACCAACCCTCCGCGGCGGCGATCGCCGCCTCGTCGAAGCCGCCGGATCGCTCGTCAGCGGCAGGCAGGCGGCGCGACTCCAGCCGCAATTCGCGTACCGCCGCCATCCCCAGCGGCTGGTGGGTCGCGGCGATAACGATGCCGCCGCCGGCCAGATGCGCGTCCATCAACGTTCCGAATCGCTGCTGCGAGGAAGCGTCGAGCGCCGATGTCGGCTCGTCGAGAATCCACACCAGCCGCTCGACCACGAGCAGCCGGGCGAGACTTGTCCGCCGCTGCTGGCCGGCCGACAAATACGAAAACGGCAGATGCGCAAGATCGGGAAGGCCGACGGCCTCGAGCGCCGCCTCGATCGGATGCCCGCCGCCGCCGAGGAAACGACGCCAGAAGGCGAGATTATCCCGGACGCTGACACCCGGCTTCATGGCGTTGCGGTGGCCGACATAATGGGCGATCTCGGCGACGGTCCGGGCCGGTTCGCCGTCGGCGGCGGTGGCGCCCGTGACAGCAACGTGCCCGGCGAGCGGCCGCAGCAGCCCGGCAAGCGTGCGCAGAAGCGTCGACTTGCCGGCGCCATTCGGACCGGTGATCACCAGTCCGTCCCCGGCCCGTACCGCGAAATCCAGGGGACCAGCCACGGTTTCAAGACCACGTCCGACCGAAAGCCTGTTGGCGGTGATCGTCAGCACGGGATACGTACACGATTCGTCATTGGCGGCGTATATCAGAGCCAGCGGGTCTTCGGCGAGGCGTAGACGCCTTGCAACCTGCCGTTCCGCCCAGTTTTCTCCTCCCCACTCAGCCGACCTCCTTCGCACTGCGACAGAAATTCCGCCTTCCAAACACTGTGCCCTTTATAGGCGTTGCAAACTTCGCTATGAGGACGGCAACCACACCAGCGACCGGCGTGGAATTTTTTCAGCGCCGATCTCAAGGCCCCGCCCGGCACCGGCGGGCGCCGGGGCGGACAAGCGGAAATGGTCGTACCCGCATCTTCGAGCGCTTTTCCGCGGCGCTCAAGGCCGTTCGCCCTTCGGACTTCCATCCTGGTTCGAAAGGAACGAAGCCATATGTCTCACGCACCCGACAGTTTCAAATGCCGCAAGACGCTTTCCGCCGCAGGCAAGGACTACGTCTATTATGATCTGAAGGAGGCCGAGAAGAACGGCCTTGCCGGCGCGTCGCGCCTGCCCTTCTCCATGAAGGTTCTGCTCGAAAATCTCCTGCGCAACGAGGATGGCCGCACGGTGACGGCGGACGATATCCGCGCCGTCGCCAACTGGACCAAGGACAAGGGCAAGGCCGGCCATGAAATCGCCTACCGCCCGGCGCGCGTGCTGATGCAGGACTTCACCGGCGTGCCAGCGGTGGTCGATCTCGCCGCGATGCGCGACGCCACCAGAAGTCTCGGTGCCGACCCGAAGAAGATCAACCCGATGGTTCCCGTCGACCTGGTCATCGATCACTCGGTGATGGTCGACTTCTTCGGCCGCAAGGATTCGTTCGAAAAGAACGTCGATGCCGAATACGGCCGCAATGGCGAGCGCTACACCTTCCTGCGCTGGGGCTCGGAAGCCTTCGAGAACTTCCGCGTGGTGCCGCCGGGCACCGGCATCTGCCATCAGGTCAATCTGGAATATCTTGCCCAGACGGTCTGGACCAAGGACGAGAACGGCGAGACGATCGCCTATCCGGACACGCTGGTCGGCACCGATTCCCACACCACCATGGTCAACGGCCTGTCTGTGCTCGGCTGGGGCGTCGGCGGCATCGAGGCCGAAGCGGCGATGCTCGGCCAGCCGATCTCCATGCTGATTCCCGAAGTCATCGGCTTCCGGGTCGAGGGCAAGCTGCCGGAAGGCACCACCGCGACAGACCTCGTCCTGACCGTGACCCAAATGCTGCGCGCGCATGGCGTCGTCGGCAAATTCGTCGAGTTCTTCGGCCCCGGCCTGTCCAACCTGACCCTCGAGGATCAGGCGACGATCGGCAACATGGCGCCCGAATACGGCGCCACCTGCGGCTTCTTCCCGATCGACAAGGACACCATCGCCTATCTGGAGGCGACCGGCCGCGACAAGGACCGCATCGCCCTCGTCGAGGCCTACGCCAAGGCCCAGGGCATGTACCGCGAGGACGGCATTGCCGATCCGATCTTCACCGATACGCTCGCACTCGACCTGTCGACGGTCGTTCCCTCGCTTGCCGGACCAAAGCGCCCGCAGGACCGTGTCGCCCTCACCGAGGCGGCGGCAAAATTCCACGACGCGCTCGCCGAGATCCATGGCGGACGCAAGAAGAACGACACGCCGAAATCCGAGGGCGAATCCCGCTATATGGACGAAGGCGCGACCGGGGTGAACGACACGCCCCAAGACAACCGCCACGGCCAGACGCTGCATGCCGTTGAAGGCACCGACCACGGCCTGTCGCATGGCGACGTGGTCATCGCCGCGATCACCTCCTGCACCAACACGTCCAACCCCAACGTCCTGGTCGCGGCCGGGCTTCTCGCCCGCAAGGCCCACGCAAAGGGTCTGACGGCCAAGCCGTGGGTGAAGACGTCGCTGGCGCCGGGGTCCCAGGTCGTCACCGAGTATCTGGAGAAGGCCGGCCTGCAGTCGGATCTCGACGCGATGGGCTTCAACCTCGTCGGCTATGGCTGCACGACCTGCATCGGCAATTCCGGCCCATTGCCCGAGCCGATCTCCGAGGCGATCAACCAGAACGACCTCGTCGCCTGTTCGGTGCTGTCCGGCAACCGCAACTTCGAGGGCCGGGTCAATCCGGACGTTCGGGCGAACTATCTCGCCTCGCCGCCGCTGGTGGTCGCCTATGCCATCGCCGGCTCGATGTTCGTTGACATTACCAAGGACGCGCTCGGCCAAGACAAGGACGGCAACGACGTCTTCCTCAAGGACATCTGGCCGTCAACCCAGGAGATCGCCAAGATCGTCCGCGAGACGGTGACGCGTGAGATGTTCGAAAACCGCTATGCGGACGTCTTCAAGGGTGACGAGCACTGGCAGAAGATCGCCGTGTCCGGCGGCCTGACCTACGATTGGGACGACCGCTCGACCTATGTCCAGAACCCGCCCTATTTCGAGGGAATGACTCAGGAGCCCGATCCCGTGACCGACGTGAAGGGCGCACGGATCCTCAGTCTGTTCCTCGATTCGATCACCACCGACCACATCTCGCCGGCCGGCTCGATCAAGGCCAATGGGCCGGCGGGCGACTACCTCGTCAGCCATCAGGTTCGCCCGGTCGACTTCAACTCCTACGGCGCCCGGCGCGGCAACCACCAGGTGATGATGCGCGGCACCTTCGCCAATATTCGCATCAAGAACCAGATGCTCGACGGGATCGAAGGCGGCATGACCAAGCATTTCCCGTCGGGTGAGGTCCTGCCGATGTACGACGCCGCGATGCGCTACAAGGACGAGGGTGTGCCGCTCGTCGTCTTCGCCGGCAAGGAATACGGCACCGGCTCCTCACGCGATTGGGCGGCCAAGGGCACCGTGCTTCTCGGGGTCCGCGCCGTGATCGCGGAAAGTTTCGAGCGTATCCACCGGTCCAACCTCGTCGGCATGGGCGTCGTCCCCTTCGTCTTCGCCGAGGCGGGAACGTCCTGGGAATCGCTCGGGCTGAAGGGCGACGAGAAGGTCACCATAGAAGGCCTCGCCGACATCAAGCCGCGTGAGATCATGGAAGCGACGATCGAGGCGGCCGACGGTTCGACCCGCACGATCAAGCTGCAGGTCCGCATCGATACGCTCGACGAGTTGGAATACTACAAGAACGGCGGCATCCTGCACTACGTTCTGCGCCGGCTGGCGGCCTGATCCCAGGCACCGTCCTGCACATGGCAGATGACGATCATCGACGCCGCCGCGCCTCGTGCCGGCGGCGTCGCTCGTTTGGCCGACCGATCAATGACTTGTCATCCGCAATTGACTGGCAGACGCATCCGTCGATCGCTACGGTACGATCGATGACGAAACCCCAGGCAAAAGCGCTCCAGAACACTGACGGCCCCCGTCCCGCAGACGGACCGGCAGGTTCGTCCAAGGTGGTCTCGTGACCGTCCTTCACCTCATTCGACGCGCCTTTCCGGCATTCGCGTTGCTGATGCTCTTCCCGTTTGTCAGTGGAGCCCGAGCCGGCGACGCACCCGCCGAGCCCGTCACCCAGGTGCTGGAATTGTTCACCAGCCAGGGCTGTTCGTCCTGCCCGCCGGCGGATCGCCTCCTGACCAAGCTGGCCAAGGAACCGGGCGTTCTCGCGCTCGGCTATCACGTCGACTATTGGGATTACATCGGCTGGCGCGACATCTTCGGTTCGCCCGAAAACACCGAGCGGCAGCGCGCTTACGCCCAGGCCTTCGCCACCACCACGATCTACACGCCGCAAATGGTCGTGAATGGCCGCAAGGGTGTCGTCGGTTCGCATGAAGCGAAGATCCGCAAACTCATGCAGGCGACGTCGCTTCCGCAAGGGGGAGACACGCCAAAGGTAGCGTTAAGTGTCGAAGGCGACCGGCTGCACATCACCGCGGACGTCGGCCGGCTGGATCCGGACAGTCCGGCACCGGTACTGATGCTGGTCACCTTCGGTGACGAAGCGACGACGACGATCGAGCGCGGCGAAAATAACGGCCACACCATCGTCAACACGCGTCCCGTCCGTGGCTGGCGCCTTCTCGGCATGGCCGCGGGCGAACCGATGGATATCGATCTGCCCTTGGCGTCGCTACTGAAACGGGGAGAGCCGAGCGGGGGTGGCTGCGCGGTAATCCTTCAGGCCGTGACGGCGGATGGAATGCCGGGACCGATTCTCGCCGCGGCGCAGATGGAATTCGCCGATCCATGACGCCGGCCAGGTGACGGCCGATCAGTCATCCGGCGCGCGTTTGCCGCCAGATGGCCATTCCGTGTTGTCGGCATCGGAAACGGTTTTGCCCGCGGCCGGTTTCATGCGAACATGCCGAAGAGTTGCGGCTTCCTCCGCGGCAAAGCATTGGACGAGGGCAGTCTTGACGGATTTCGGATCGGAGGGAGAAACCGCGACCAATCTCCTCCCCTTTCCCCGTCAGAATTCCTGTCATTTTTCCATCGTCTCGTTCGATCGACGAGAATTGTCCGAGATCCTCAAGATTTACGGACGCATGGTCGCGGCCGGCGAATGGCGGGACTACGCCATCGACACGTTGAAGGATCGGGCGGTGTTCTCGGTCTTCCGCCGGGCCAGCGAAATGCCGCTCTATCGGGTGGAGAAAAATCCGAAGCTCGCCCGTAAGCAGGGGGCGTACCAGGTCGTCGCCGCTGGCGGCCTCGTTATGAAGCGCGGCCATGACCTGACCGCCGTGCTCCGCGTGTTCGACAAGGGATTGAAACTGGCGGAGAACGGTTGAGACCGTCCGCTGGTGCGAAAGCCCTGGATGACGATATCCATTGCCGGCTACAGAAGTTTATCCCGCCCGCCGCCCCGCGAAGGGATCGCCTATTGGGTCGTGGCGTTGCTGCAGAACCGGGACGGGTGAGGGCGAATGACCAGAGCGAAGACAAATCACGCCGAGCTTCGAGACAAGGGCCGGGGGCGACACGCCGACCGGCCCGGTGAAATTCCCGTCGCGGGTTGGAAGAGCATCCTTTGGCGGGTTTACGAGGAAATGGGCGACGATCGCGTCACTCTCGTCGCCGCGGGCGTGACCTATTATCTGCTTCTCGCCATAGTCCCGGGCCTTGCCGCCTTCGTTTCCCTCTACGGACTTTTCGCCGATCCGGCGACGGTCAGCGATCATCTGGCACAGTTGCGCGCCTTCATCCCTGGCGGCGGAATGGATGTTCTGGAGACGCAACTGAAACGACTGGCGTCGAAGGGCGACACCACGTTGGGGCTGTCGCTGGTTATCTCCTTCGCAGTCTCGCTGTGGAGCGCCAATGCCGGAGTCAAGTCGCTGTTCGAGGCGATGAACGTCGCTTATGATGAGCGGGAAAGCCGTTCCTTCTTCAAGCTGAACGCGATCTCCCTCAGCTTCACGCTGAGTCTCATCGTTGTGTCGTTGCTGATGATCGGCCTCGCCGTGGTTCTGCCAGTTCTCCTGGGCTATCTCGGCCTGGGTACGGGGCTGGAATGGCTGATCTCCGGCCTCAGTCTCCTCCTGATGATCGTGGTGTTCTCTCTCGGCCTTGCCGCGCTCTACCGCTGGGGTCCGGACCGTGCGAACGCCAAATGGCGGTGGATCACCCCGGGCGCAATCCTCACGCTCGTAGTCACCACGATCGTTTCATTGCTGTTTTCCTGGTACGCCGCCAATTTCGGTTCCTACGATGCCACCTATGGTTCGCTCGGCGCGTTGATCGGTTTCATGACCTGGATCTGGCTGACGATGATCATTCTGATCGTCGGCGGCGAGTTGAACTCGGAAATGGAGCACCAGACCGCCCGGGACACGACCACCGGGGCGCCGCAGCCCTTGGGCCAGCGCGGCGCCGCCATGGCTGATCGTGTCGCCGGACAATCCTCCGACGCCGATGGTTCCGGTCGCGGCCGCACCCCTCTGACGCGGGAGGAAGAATCCGCCGAGAGCAAGCGGCGACGCGAAGGATTGTCGGTTGGCAAGCTGGCGGTGGCGCTCCCCGCCGCGCTGTTGCTCACCTACCTCAAGCGCCGGTCCGAGCGGCAGAGCTGAGCCATAAGGCTGATCAGCGCGGCTATCGCTGGTACAGCGTGCCGGGAGAGCGCGTCTCGTCGGGCAGCGTCGAGCCGGCCGCGCCAAGCGGCATCTGCATCAGAACGGTATCGATCCAGCGGCCGAATTTGAAGCCGGACTGCTCGAAGACCCCGATCATGCGGAAGCCTGCCCGTTCATGCAGCCTGACCGACGGCGCGTTACCGGAGTCGCCGACGACGGCGATCATCTGGCGGAAGCCGCTTTCGGCCGAGATCTCGATGAGGCGGGTCAGAAGATCGCCGCCCACACCGCGTCCCTTTGCATCCGGAGCGACATAAACCGAATCCTCCACCGACCAGCGATAGGCGGGTCTGGCGCGGAAGGCATTGGCGTAGGCGTATCCCAGGACTAACCCGTGGGCGT
The DNA here is from genome assembly GCF_036016755.1 of Aurantimonas sp. A3-2-R12. Classification (NCBI taxonomy): domain Bacteria; kingdom Pseudomonadati; phylum Pseudomonadota; class Alphaproteobacteria; order Hyphomicrobiales; family Aurantimonadaceae; genus Aurantimonas; species Aurantimonas sp. A3-2-R12. The sequence continues at coordinate 90,563 of NZ_JAYXIH010000004.1, forward strand.
CTTCCGCGACGATGAAGGGATAGCCCTGACCCGTCATCGCGGTGAAGCGCGCCGCCATTTCCGCCTCGTCCGGCGGCAAGATTTCAAATGTCCCGGTGCCGTGCAGCACCGCGTGCTCGTAGATCGACCGGATCGCCGGGACGTCTTCGATGCTGGCGGGTCGGATCGTATGAGCGCTCATCGGCAGGCAAGCCCAAGCTTCGTTGCAATCTGGATGTCGCAAAAGCAATGACAAAAGAAAAGGGCGGCCCGCAAGCCGCCCTGATTTGTCAGTCCTGCCCTGGCGCTTAGTTGCGGTTGCCGAACAGCTGCAGGAGGAACAGGAACATGTTGAGGAAGTCGAGATAGAGGCGCAACGCGCCCATGACCGCCTTGCGGCCCATCACCGCCGAGCCGTCGCCCTCATAATACATTTCCTTGATCTGCTGCGTGTCGTAGGCGGTGAGGCCCGCGAACACTAGGACGCCGATTGCCGAGATGGCGAACTGCAAAGCCGGCGAGGCAAGGAAGATGTTGACGACCATCGCGATGACGATGCCGATCACGCCCATGAACAGGAACGAGCCCCAGCCGGAAATATCCCGCTTGGTGGTGTAGCCCCAGAGCGACAGCGCGCCGAAGGAGGCGGCGGTGATGAAGAACACCTGGGTGATGGATTCCTGCGTGTAGACCAGGAAGATCGTCGACAGCGACAGGCCGACCATCGCCGCGTAGGTCCAGAAGGTCGCCTGGGCGGCCGCGACGCTCATCTTGTGAACGCGGAAGGACAGGAAAAAGACCATCGCCAGCGGCGCCAGCATCAGCACCCATTTGAGCGGCGAGTTGTACACGACATTGCCGATGTCGGTCAGACCGACGACGGTGCCAGCGTCGTTCGTCACAACCGCCATCGAAAACAGGAGATAGGCCGCAACGCCGGTGAGGGCGAGACCGCCCGCCATCAGGTTGTAGACCTTCAGCATATAGGAGCGGAGGCCCTGGTCGATGTCCGCTCTTGTACCGGCTGCTGGCACGGTGCGAGCGCCGGCGTTCCGATATTCCGCCATGGATGAATTCCTTTCTGCGTGTCCCGTCCGGTGTCCCCGCGCGACGGTTTCAGTCGGCACGAAGAGGCGCCGCTGGCGGGACGCCCAGCGATCCTATGCATAATATGCGGATCGCGAGGTTCGCGCACAAGCCTCCAGCCGCATGGAACGATAAAATCGCGCCCGATCAGGGTTAATTATCCGTTAGCCTGTTGCCGGATCGAGCCGGAGGCAGGCGGCTGGAGACGCGCCTGCTTCGGTTTTTCCAGCTTTCGCGCGTCTCCTCATCACAGATTGCGCAAGACCGGCGCGGCCTTCTGTCCCAGGACGCGCCATGTTCCCGCAAGACCAATGCCGACCGTCAGCACCAGAGAGACGGCCAGCGTCGTCAGCGCGACGGTCCAGTCGAAGACGTAAGGCAGCTGCATGATCTGGACGACCACGAACCAGGCGGCGAGAGCGCCCGCCCCGACCGCGAAGACACCTGTCGCAAGGCCCAGCAGCAGGTATTCGGTTGTGAAGGCGCGAATCAGGGTCAGCCGCGTCGCGCCAAGCGTCTTGAGGACGACGGCGTCGTGGATGCGGCTCCGGTTGCCGGCGGCCAGCGCCCCGGACAGGACCAGGATCGAGGCGATCAGCGCCACCGCCGCCGCGACCCGGATTGCCAGCGCGAGTTGGGCGATCAGGCCGTTCACCGCGTCGAGCGCTTCCTTCACCCGCACCGTCGTGACCGCCGGATAGGCATTGGTGACGCCGTTGATCAGCGCCTTTTCCGCAACCTCCCCGTCGTCCGGCATCGACAGCGTCGCCAGCCAGGAATGTGGCGCGCCGGCGAAGGCGTTGGGCGAGAACACCATGACGAAGTTGATCGAGAGCGATTCCCATTCCACCGCGCGGAAATTCGCGATCCGGGCGGTGATATTGCGGCCGAGGACATTGACGGTCAGCGTATCGCCGACCTTCAGGCCGAGTTCGCCCGCCTCCTCCGCCGAAAATGACACCAGAGGCTCGCCCGCATAGTCCTCCGGCCACCACTCGCCCTCGGTCAGGCTGGAGTTCTCCGGCAGCGTCGGCGAATAGGTCAGCCCGCGATCGCCATGCAGGACCCAACTGCCTTCGTGTCCCTCCGCAAAGGCGGAGACATCCTGTCCCGCAAGGGCTGTGATCCGCCCCCGCAGCATGGGAGCGGCATTGAGGGACGAGCCCGGCGCCAGCGTCTCGACAGTCTGGCGAAAGCCATCGATCTGGTCGTTTTGAATGTCGACGAAAAAGAAATCAGGCGCTCGCGAAGCCATTCCCGTGCCGATCTCCTGGCGCAGATCGTAGTCGATGGTCGCCAACGTTACCAACAGCGTCAGGCCGAGGCCGAGCGACAGCACCACCGACGCCGTCAGCGCGCCCGGCCGGTGAATGTTGCCGATCGCCAGTCGCAGCGGCGTCGAGCGGACCCGCGGCGCCCGCGCGGCGAACCACTGGACCGCCATCGCGACGCCGCGCAGGATCACGAAGGCAGCCGCCGTGCCCACGAGGAAGATCAGCGCCACCCGGCGGTCGCCGGCCATCACCAGCGCCAGCGCGGAAATGACGAGGGCGAGGCCGAGCGCCGTGCCGAGATAGGCCCAGCGCATCCGGTAGCCGCCCGTCGCCCCGGCTTCGCGGAACAGGGCCGTCGCGGCGATATCGCGGGTGCGCCCGAGCGGCAGCAGCGCGAAGGCCAGCGCCGTGAGCACGCCGAAGACGGCAGCTAGCGCGAGGGCGCCCGGATAGACGGACGCCTCGGCCGCGATCGGGACGACGCTTTCGAGGAAGCGCGCGGTCGCGAAGGGCGCGATCGCTCCAAGGACGAGGCCAAGGATAATGCCCACACCGGCCAAGAGCATGATCTGGATCAGATAGACCGTGACGACGAAGCCGCCCCCGGCCCCAAGGCTCTTGAATGTCGCGATCACCCCTCGCTTGGAATCGAGATAGGCGTTGACGGCATTGGCGACGCCGACCCCGCCGACGATGAGGGCAGTGAGCCCGACCAACGTCAAAAACTGCGAGAAACGCTCGATATTGCGCTGGAGCGAGGGGGCGGCATCTGCCGATGTGCGAATGTTGAAGCCGGATTCGGGAAAGTGCTCTTTTGCCTGCGCCGCGATTGCCGCGGCGTCGCCGCCATTCGGCAAACGGATCTTGTAGTCGTATTCGACGAGGCTTCCCGGCTGGATCAGCCCGCTCGCCGCGAGCCCGTCCAGCGACAGCATCAGCCGCGGAGCGAAATTGAAGCGGCCGGACAAGACGTCGGGTTCGCGCTCGAGCACGCCGCGCAGTTCGATCTCGGCATTGCCGAGCTTGATGGTCTCGCCGGGCTCGATGCCCAATCGATCGTATAATTCCGATGCGGCGACGGCGCCGAACCGGCCGTCACGTTCTCCCAGAAGATCGCCCAACGGCACGTCTGGTTGCGTCTCGACGGCCCCATAAAGCGGATAAGCGCCGTCCACCGCCTTCACCTCGGCCAGCGACTGATCACTGCCGTCCAGCAGCCGAACCATGGAACGCAGGGACGCCGCCTCGGCGACGGTTCCAAGGTCCGCCAGGTAAGTGGTTTCCTCGTCCGTCGCCTGGCGCTGCACAAGGGCGAAGCGCAGGTCGCCGCCGAGGATCGACCGCCCCTGTTCGGCGATGCCGGTGGTCATCATCATCGCGACGGAATTCACCGCGGCGATCGCCGCCACGCCGAGGGTGATGCAGGCGAGGAAGATGTAGAAGCCGGACAGTCCGCCGCGCATCTCACGCAGCGCGAAACGCACGGCGAGCTTCAGATTGCCGCGCCCGTTCGTCGGCTTCGGCCGGGCGGTGGCGGCAATTCCAGCTGTGGAATCGAGCGCGCTCATCCAGCGGCACCGGCAAGCGCGGGATCGAAGTTCGCTCCTGCGGCCTCGACCATCGCCATACGGTCGTCATGAATGACGCCCGAGCGGACGGCGACCTCCCGACCGCAGCGATGCGCCAGCGCCGGATCGTGAGTCACGAGGACGAGCGTCATGGCCCGCCGCTCGCATTCGGCGAACAGCAAATCGGCGACCTGCCGTCCGGTCTCCTGGTCGAGATTGCCGGTCGGCTCGTCGGCGATCAAAATCGCCGGTTGTGGAGCCAGAGCCCGCGCCAACGCGACGCGCTGCTGTTCGCCACCCGACAATTCCCCAGGATAATGGGTAACGCGGTCGGCGAGGCCCACATTCGACAGTTCCCGCTCGGCGCGCTCGAAGGCATCGTCATGGCCGGCGAGTTCCAGCGGCACGGCGACGTTTTCCAGCGCCGTCATGTTCGGAATCAGGTGAAACGACTGGAAGACGATGCCGATATTGCGACCGCGGAACGCCGCGAGCCGGTCCTCACTGAGACCGCCAAGCGGCTGACCGGCGATTTCGACGACGCCCTCGTCGGCTCGCTCCAGCCCGGCAACCACCATCAAAAGCGTCGACTTGCCGGAGCCGGACGGACCGACGATGCCGACGGATTCGCCTCGATCGACGGCAAGGCCGACGCCCTTCAAAACATGGACAGCGCTACGGCCACTCCCCAGCGTGAGATGAACGTTTCGTAACCGGATCGCTGGTTCTGCCAAGGCCGCCGGCTCCTATATGTGACATCGGGCGCCCCACACGGGGCCTGCGCTATATGGGTGTATGATGCAACGCTTCCAACCGATCCTCTTGGCACTGACGCTATTGTCATGGCTGATGGTGCCGTCAGCTTCGAGTGCTCAGCAGGTCGCGCGGGGGGCCGCCGATGGCGAGCCGCTTCACGTCGTCGTTTTTGGCGACAGCCTCATCGCCGGCTACGGTGTCGGGCCCGGGGAAGCATTTCCCGAGCAATTGCAAGTCGCCTTGCGGGACCGGGGATACGGCGTAGAAGTGACTAACGCAGGCGCCTCGGGCGACACATCGAGCGGCGGGCTCGCCCGGCTCGACTGGTCAGTGCCGACAGAAGCCGACCTCGTCATCGTTGAACTCGGCGCCAACGACGCGCTACGCGGGATTTCTCCCGAGATCACGGAAAAGAACCTCGACCAGATCCTGCAAACGCTGACCGAACGCGGCCAGGCCGTCATCCTCGCCGGCATGATCGCGCCACCCAATATGGGCCCCGACTATTCGGCGGCTTTCAATCCGATCTATGCCGGCCTCGCCGAGAAATACGACGTCGCCCTCTATCCGTTCTTTCTCGACGGCGTGGCGACCCAGCCGAAGCTCAATCAGGACGACGCCATGCACCCGAACAAGGAAGGCGTCGCCGTCATTGTCGAAAAGATGCTGCCGCTGGTCACCGAAACGCTTGATTCCGTCAATGCGGGGCGTGTTGCGGGACGAAACTCGCCGCCAGACGCCGCAGGGGCTCGGTGAAGAATCGCAGACGCCGACCGCGCTCCTCGATCATGGCGAAGACATAGGCTTCGCTCTCATCCGCCCATTCCCGTGCGAGGCTCTTCGCATCCGCATAAGGCCGCAGGATTTCGGCGGTCACGTCGCCGGCAATGAAACTGAGATCGGCGCCGTGTTTGGCGGCGATCGCCTGCATCCGATGATTTTCGCGCAGGCAGGTCAGGAAAATTCGCCGAACGCCGCGATTGCGGGCGGCGGCAACCAGCCGGCCGAAGAGGCGATCCCCGTGACCGTGGCCCTGGAATTCCGGCTCGATCGAGAACGCACCTTCGGCTTCATCGTGAGATCCGGTGAGAAACCGTAATTCCGCGACGCCGCGTAGTTCGCCGTCGGCGAACAGACCCTTCACCAGAGAGTCAGGACCGAGTGCCAGCCGGGCATAGCTTTCCAGAAACGTATCGTTGACTGAGTTACCGAAGCGCAGGCGCCGGGTTTCGGAGGGAAGGCGTTGCAGGTGCGAAAGAAAGAGATCGGTCTCATGGGCGCGGACCCGGCGTACGTGAACCGGTGACCCTGCGCCGCCCATCAGGTCCGGGCGCGCATCATTTCGCTTGTCCGCAATATTGGCAGCAACGACATCCGTGACGATGGACATGGGTCATAGCCTTTGTTCAGCCTCCCAGCGACGTCCTCCGTGGACCCAACATAATTGTGCATGGTGCCGCGGACAACGGCGAATGGCAGCATGCAAGGCTGCCCTGTCCTTGAAACATGGCTCGGGAGGTGAGAGTCTTTTCGCGACGGCAACGACGCACGGAAGGACATCCGATGCCCCGACTGTTCACCGCCCTCGAGATCCCCCAGGATATCGCGCTTTCACTCTCCTTCCTGCGCGGCGGCCTGCCGTCGGCCCACTGGATCGATCCGCAGAACTATCATCTGACCCTGCGTTTCATCGGCGATATCGAGCCCCGGCTTGCCGACGAAATCGTCGCTTGGCTCGACCGCGTCGACCGACCGGCCTTTTCCATAGCCTTGAGCGGGGTAGCGGCCTTCGGAACACGCAAGCCGCACTCGATCTACGCCGGCGTCGAGGCGTCGCCCGAGCTTTGCGATCTGCAGGCGGAGATCGAACGCATCTGCAGGCGCCTCGACGTTCCCGCCGACCAGCGCAAATTCGTCCCGCATGTGACGCTGGCACGGTTGCGGCAGCCGAAGCTGGCGGAAGTCGCGCATTTTCTCGCCACGCGCGGCGACTTCCGCACGCCGCCGTTCATGGTCGAGCGATTCGGCCTGTTTTCGGCACGGGAGTCAGTCGGCGGTGGCCCTTATGTGCTGGAGGAGGCGTTTTCGCTGCACACCGGAACCCCCACGGCGAAAGGGCTTGCGCGGCCGGTGTCGGGCGGCCACGCGCAACGGCTGACCAAGTCCGCATGGCCCGCCGCGACGACCGCCATGAACCGAACCTCTTGAGCCCGCGGCGGTAACGGACCATCTAACCTCCTGACATTGGAGGACGCGATGGCACTCGACACACCGAAGGTCGGCGAAATTTTACTGCCCGGTTCCAGCGAGGAACAGGCGCGACAGGAAGAACGGGTTCGCGCATCATTTTTCCAGACCGTCCGTCGCGCGTTGCGATCGGTCCCGTTCATGGAAGACGTGGTCGCGGCCTATTATTGCGCGCTCGACCCGCAGACGCCGGCGGCCAGCCGGGGCATCCTCCTTGCCGCGCTGGCGTATTTCGTCCTGCCGATGGACGTGGTGCCCGATTTCATTCTCGGCCTCGGCTTTACCGATGATATCGCGGTGCTCTGGGCTGCGTTCCGGGCGGTTCGCCAGAACATCCGACCGCAGCATTACCAGCGGGCCCGCGAGACGCTTGGCGAAATGGACCGGTAGCGATTTCCCCGCTGGCGAGCACCGCTGCTGCGCCGCATGGCTACGCCTTACCATTCCGTAACAACGACTTGGCATGACTTGCCAAATTGTCGCCCAATTCGTTCCATCATTCACGGGGGCCGGACCAGGCTTTGGTGAAGCGGAGGGTCTGCATCCGGTTTTTGCCAGATGAAGCGCCGAGTGGTGGAGACGTTTCCATAATTCTCCTCGGCTTTCGTTCTTCGTTAACCGACGATAAACGGCCTTGGCGCTAGTCTGTCGGGTAGCATCGCTTCCAGCGTCTTGCCGGCCTCGGCCTCGACCGTGGGAAATCAAACGAACACGCACCGAACGAGCGGGGAATTATGAACCTCAAGAACGTCCTGACGGCCTCCGCGGCCATTCTGATCTTCTCGAGCGCCGCGGGCGCGGCCCAGACCCCGACGCGCATGAACCAGTTCAACGCCTGGGGCACCTATTCCTACGCCGGCAACGGCGGCAAGGTCTGCTACATCCTGTCGACGCCGACCAAGATGGAGCCAGCGAATGTCGATCACGGTGACATCTTCTTCCTGATCTCGCAAAAGCCGGGCCAGGGCGTCTCCTACGAGCCGCAAGCGGTGATGGGCTACACGCTCAAGGATGGCTCCAAGGTCACGGTCGACGTCGACGGCAAGGATTATTCGATGTTCGTCAAGGGCGAGTCGGCCTGGATGGAGAACGCCGCCGAGGAACCCCAGCTGGTCGCCAATCTGCGCGCCGGGAAGGCGATGAAGGTCGACGCCGTGTCGCAGCGCGGCACAAAGACCAGTTACACGTTCTCGCTCTCCGGCGTGACCGCCGCGCTGAAGTCGATCAACGACTGCAAATAGGGCATCCAGCGACCGCCTCTGGCCCTCGATATCGCAATGAAGCACGACGCCGGGTCCCGCGCCCGGCGTTTCGCCGTTCTGGTCCCGGATCTGCCTGAAACCTTGCGCAAATGACCAGAAGGGGTCATTTGAGGGGGCAATTCCTGTTCCTGACCGTTGATTTCGCCGGCAGCCGCTCGCCGAGGATATGATGCCCGTTTCGCTCGATCTCGCCTCTCCAGCCAACCGCCCGCGCCCGCTGGCGGCGGTTTCGCCGGTCGATGACGGCGAAAAGCCGTCGCTTGTCGGCCTCGATCGTGAAGCCCTCGCCGAGGCGCTGCGCGCGGTCGGCGTGCCCGAGAAGCAGCTGCGCATGCGCGTCGCCCAGCTCTGGCATTGGCTCTATGTGCGCGGGGTGACCGATTTCGGCCAGATGGCGAATGTCGCCGGAGATCTGCGCAACGCGCTCGCCGACGCCTATTCGATCGCGCGGCCGGAGGTCGTCGAGGAGCAGGTCTCGGTCGACGGAACCCGCAAATGGCTGTTCCGCTTTCCGGCGAAAGGCGCCGGGCGCCCGGTCGAGATCGAGACGGTCTACATCCCGGAAGAAGGTCGCGGCACGCTCTGCGTCTCCTCCCAGGTCGGCTGCACACTCACCTGCACCTTCTGCCATACCGGCACCCAGCGCTTGGTTCGCAACCTGACGCCGGACGAGATCGTCGGGCAGATTCTCCTGGCCCGTGAACGGCTCGGCGATTTTCCCGACGCCGCGACGCCCGCCGGCGCGATCGTGCCGTCCGATGGCCGCCTCGTCTCCAATGTCGTGATGATGGGCATGGGCGAGCCGCTGTATAATTTCGACAATGTCCGCCAGGCGCTGGCCGTTGCCACCGACGGCGAAGGCCTGTCGCTGTCGCGGCGGCGCGTGACCCTGTCGACCTCGGGCGTGGTGCCGATGATTGCGAAGGCGGGCGAGGAAATGGGCGTAATGCTGGCCATCTCGCTCCATGCCGTGCGCGACGAATTGCGCGACGAGTTGGTGCCGATCAACAAGAAATATCCGCTGAAGGAACTGCTCGACGCTTGCCGCGCCTATCCGGGGGCGTCCAACGCCCGGCGCATCACCTTCGAATATGTGATGCTGAAGGGCGTCAACGATTCGATGGCGGATGCGAAGGAACTGGTCCGCATCCTCAAGGGCATTCCGGCGAAGATCAATCTGATCCCGTTCAATCCCTGGCCGGGAACGGTCTACGAATGTTCCGACTGGGACCAGATCGAGCGCTTCGCCGACTATGTGAACCAGGCCGGCTACGCTTCGCCGATCCGCACGCCGCGCGGCCGCGACATCTTCGCAGCCTGCGGCCAGCTGAAATCGGAATCCGAGCGGATGAAGAAGAGCGATCGAGTGAAGCTCGAAACGGCGCGAATCTCGGAACTCGCAGCCCACTGAGGGCAGAGCACGGCGCCGAGACGCGCCAGCAAAGGAACCCTCGTCGTCGAATGACCGCCGTTCTCCGTTTTCTGTTCGTGATTCCCTTCGGCTTTGTCGCGGCTTGCATGACGGCGGCCTTCGCGATGCTGTGGCCGTTCCTGACCGTTCCCGCCGGCATGGGAGCCAGCGACCCGATCTTCCTGTTCCAGACGGTTATCGCCTTCCTCGCCCAATCGGCGCAGATTGGCTCGGTGATTCTGTTGCCGTGGGCGTTGTTCATGGTGGCAAGCGAACTCTTCGGACTTTCGTCGATCCTTCTGCATCTTGCCGCCGGCCTTATCGGTGCGGGCGCGATCCTCGTTACCGCCTACGGGGATAATCTGCCGCATGCGAGCGTCCAAACCGCGATCGTCGTCGCGGCGCTGTCGTTCACGCTGTCCTATTGGATCGTCGCCGGACGCAGCGCGGGGCGATGGCGCCGCAGCTCAAGTCGGACGACGCCGGCCGCAGAACCAACAATCAAAGGATAAGATTTCATGGCCCGACGCCCGACCAATCCCCGGGACGCCGCCGAGGCGGCCTTCAAATCCGCCACGACGACGCCGGAGCGAATGAAGGAATCCCTCTCCGCCATCCCGACAGGCCGGGAGATGGTGTCCCTGCGCATCGACCGCGACGTGCTGGCGCATTTCCAGGAGGACGGTCCGGGTTGGCAGGAGCGCATCAACGCCGCGTTGCGGAAATCGGCCGGGCTTTAGTTCTCCACAGGGCACGGCCTCCGCGTCTTGCGCCTAGCACGTATTGCAGCAGGTTGGCCCTATGATCACCATCCATCATCTCAACAATTCCCGTTCGCAGCGCGTGCTTTGGCTGCTTGAGGAGCTCGGCGTCGCCTATGAGGTGAAGCGTTACGAGCGCACCAAGGATATGCAGGCGCCGAAAGAGCTCAAGCAGATTCACCCGCTCGGCAAGTCGCCGGTACTGACCGAGGACGGCCGGACGATCGCGGAGACCGGCGCCATCGTCGAATACATCCTGGCGCGATATGGCAATGGACGGCTGATGCCGGCGGAGGGAACGGACGATTACTGGAACGCCCGCCATTTCCTGCATTACGCCGAAGGCTCGGCGATGCCGCCGCTGTTCCTGATCCTCATTCTGCAGATGATCCCGGAACGGGCACCGTTCTTCATCAGGCCGATCCTGAAGACCTCGTTGGCCAAGGTCGACGCGATGCTGGTGCGGCCACAGATCGCGCTGCATCTCGACCATTGGGAGAAGGCGATCGGCGACAGTGGCTGGTTCGCCGGGCCGGAGCTTTCCATCGCCGACATCATGATGAGCTTTCCGGTCGAGGCGGCCGCCCACCGCTTCGGCTACGACGACCGCCCGAAGCTGCGCGACTTCCTGCTGCGTATCCACGACCGACCAGCCTATCACGCGGCCTCAAGCGCGGCGGCCCCTACGCCTACGCCTGAGGGCGATCAGCGCCAGGCGACCAGCACCGCCCCACCCATGATGAGGACGACGCTCAGCTTGTCGACGGGCGCGACGGCCGAGGCGGGTCCGAGCTTCAGCGCCCGGAAATAGCACAGCCACGACGCGCCAGTCGCCAGTCCCGACAAGGCGAGAAAGACGAGGCTGCGACGGGACAACTCGGCGGGTGGCTGCCATTGTCCGGTCAGGCTCACGATCGCCGCCAGTAGCACCACGACGACCACCGTCCGCAGGAAGGTCGCGAGATCGGAGTTGATCCCCTCGACGCCGATCTTCGCCAGAATCGCCGTGGCAGCAGCGAACATGGCGGCCAGCACCGCCCAGAACTGCCAGGATTGCGCGAAGCCGAGCGATGTCGGGTGCGACGCCATGTCAGCGACCCTGCGTCAGGAGAATCCGCACCGCGAAGGCCGAGAACACGCTGGCGAACAGCCAGTCGATCGCCCGCATCACCTTCGGGCGGCGCTTCAGCGCGGCGGCGAAACGATCGGCGGTAAGAATCATCGCGACGCTCATCGGCACCGCCAGCACGATGAAAAACAGGCCGAGGAAGAACAGCTTGCCGATGACATCGGCATCGCGCGCCGAGACGAATTGCGGCAGGAAGGTCACGAAAAACAGGACGATCTTCGGGTTGAGCAGATTGATGCCAAGCCCGGTCAGCCAGTTCGAGAGGAGGCTGTGGGGCCGCCCCGCCGCCTTGCCGTCGAGCTTGAAGGTCGAGCCGCCGCGGATTGCCTGCACCGCCAGATAGACGAGATAGCCGGCACCGACGATCTTCAGCGCCAAAAACGCCTGCGGCGAAGCCGCGATCAGGGCGGAAATACCGAAGGCGGCCAAGCTCGTATGAACGACGATGCCGGAGGCCGCGCCCAGCATGGCGGCCATGCCCGCTGCCCGGCCCTCGGACAGCGTGCGGCCTAAAAACAGCGTCATGTCCGGCCCCGGCGTGATGGTCAGCACGAAGGCGGCGAGCATAAAGGCCAAAAGCGTCGGAAGCTCGGGGATGAAGGTCATGTCACATGTCTCGTTTCAATGCCGTCGGTCTGCGAGGGCTGACAATGCAAGCTGCTTTTCTCGATCCGGTATCGACCGATACGCTCCGCGCGCCACCCGGAATTCGCCGAAGGCGAGCGGACGCTTCGCGTGAAGCGGTTTCCCTACCGGCCTGCTTTGCGCTAGAGGCGTGGCGAAGCGCAAGACGAAAGAGTTCCAATGGCACAAACCCGCGACGTCAAGAAGGTCGTTCTCGCCTATTCCGGCGGCCTCGACACCTCGATCATCCTGAAATGGCTGCAGACCGAATACGGCGCGGAGGTGGTCACCTTCACGGCCGATCTCGGCCAGGGCGAGGAACTCGAGCCGGCCCGCCGCAAGGCGGAAATGCTCGGCATCAAGGAAATCTACATCGAGGATCTGCGCGAGGAGTTCTGCCGCGACTTCGTCTTTCCGATGTTCCGCGCCAACGCCGTCTATGAGGGCACTTATTTGCTCGGTACCTCGATCGCCCGGCCGCTGATCTCCAAGCGCCTCGTCGAGATCGCGCGCGAGACCGGTGCCGACGCAATCGCCCACGGCGCCACCGGCAAGGGCAACGACCAGGTGCGGTTCGAGTTGGCCGCCTACGCCCTCGACCCGGACATCAAGGTCATCGCCCCCTGGCGCGAATGGGAGTTCAAGTCGCGTACCGATCTGATCGACTTCGCCGAAAAGAACCAGATCGTCGTGTCCAAGGACAAACGCGGCGAGGCACCCTTCTCGGTCGACGCCAACCTCCTGCACTCCTCCTCCGAGGGCAAGGTGCTGGAGGACCCCGCGGAAGAGCCGCCGCACTACGTCTTCCAGCGCTCGGTCAGCCCGGAGGAAGCGCCGGACAAGGCGACGACGATCGAAATCGGCTTCGCCAAGGGCGATCCCGTCTCGATCGACGGCAAGACGCTGAAGCCACATGAGTTGCTCGCCGCGCTCAACGACCTCGGCCGCGACAACGGCATCGGCCGCCTCGATCTGGTCGAGAACCGCTTCGTCGGCATGAAGAGCCGCGGCATCTACGAGACCCCTGGCGGCACCATCCTTCTCGCCGCCCACCGGGCGATCGAATCGATCACCCTCGATCGCGGCGCGGCGCATCTAAAGGACGAGCTGATGCCGCGCTATGCCGAACTGATCTATAACGGCTTCTGGTTCTCTCCCGAGCGCGAGATGCTGCAGGCGGCGATCGACCGCAGCCAGGAACACGTCGAGGGAACGGTGCGGCTGAAGCTCTACAAGGGCAACGTCATCGTCATCGGCCGGACCTCGCCGCAATCGCTCTATTCCGACGAACTCGTCACCTTCGAGGACGACCACGGCGCCTACGACCAGAAGGACGCGGCCGGCTTCATTCGCCTGAACGCCCTGCGGCTCAGGACGCTGGCCAAACGCGCGGGGCGGTAGGCGCGGCGCGGAGAACGCAGCGTTTCATTGATGTCATAGAGCGCGGCGTCCATATCGGGGTTCACCATAGACAAGGGCCCGCCATGATCCCCTATTCCGTTCTCGACCTGTCGCCGATCCCGGAGGGCTCGACAGCCGCCGAAGCGCTGGCAAATTCCGCCGACCTTGCCCGGCACGCTGAATCCCTCGGCTATCTGCGCTTCTGGATGGCCGAGCACCACAACATGACCGGCATCGCCAGCGCCGCGACTGCCGTCGCGCTCGGCCATGTCGCAAGCCAGACGTCGACGATCCGGGTCGGCGCCGGTGGCGTCATGCTGCCGAACCACGCGCCGCTGGTCATCGCCGAGCAGTTCGGCACGCTGGCGACGCTCTATCCGGGCCGCGTCGATCTCGGCCTCGGACGCGCGCCTGGGACCGACCAGCCGACCGCGCGGGCACTGCGCCGCAGCCTCGATAATTCCGATAATTTTCCCCAGGACGTCATGGAGTTGATGGCCTATTTTGAGGAGGCCGAGCCGAACCAGAAGATCCGAGCGGTGCCGGGCACGGGAACCCACGTTCCGGTCTGGATTCTCGGCTCCAGCCTGTATGGGGCCCAGCTCGCCGCGCATCTCGGCCTGCCTTACGCCTTCGCCTCGCATTTCGCGCCGGGCGCGCTGGATCAGGCCGTCGAGGTCTATCGCCAGACCTATCGCCCGTCGGCGCGTTGGCCGAAGCCGCATTTCATGCTGGCGATCAACGTCTTCGCCGCCGCGAGCGACGAGGAAGGCCGCGTGTTGAAATCATCGATGCAACAGGCCTTCGTCAATCTGCGCACCGGTGAGCCCGGACCCCTGCCGCGCCCGGTCGAGGACTTCGCGGAGCGCGTCGCCCCGGCGGCCAAGGCGATGGTCGACGAAGCCCTTTCCGTCGCGGCGACCGGCTCGCCGGAGACCGTCCGTCATGAACTGGCGCGCTTCGTCGAAGCCTATGCCCCCGAGGAGGTGATCCTCACCGGCCAGATCCACGATCATGCGGCGCGCAAACGCTCCTTCGAGATCGCGGCTGAGGCGATGCGCGAGATCGCCAACACCCGCGACGCCGCCGAGTAGGAACAGGCTCCACAATCCGGCCACTTCGCCCGCGCGTGGCGCATGGCTGCAACGCCTAACGCAAATCCTCCGCGCGAAGACCGACATTCGCCTTCTCAATTCGACGTCACTGGGCTAGGCGATACACGCGCCCGTGATCTTAACGTCCCAGCGGTCGCGAACAAGGCAGACCCTCCCGCCCGACGGTATATCGGGAGGATTGTGGAGAAGGCATGATCGAGAAGCGGCTCGTGTTCGTGTTCCCCGGTTTCGAGCCGATGCTGGCCCCGGCTCATATGGAACGGTTTCGGCGGGCGGCCGAACGCTCGGCGGCCGTATGGCAGGCCGATCTGCGGCTGGACGGCGCTTCGGGTGCGCCCACACTGTTTCCGTCGCTGCGGGCAGACCTTTCGGGCTCCGGCTGGCGCACGGAAACCGAACTGGTCTTCTGCGACTGGGGCGATCTCATTCTCGCCTACGCCGCACGCCCGGCAATCGAGCGATTGTCCAGCGGATTGCTGGCGTTGGCCGACTTCCTCGTGACCGGCACGGTCTTCCGCTATTGCCAGGTGAGCTGGCGCTACGCCTTCTTCTTCGCCTTTCCAATTGCCGTCATGACGGCGGCCATCTGGATAGGTTGGGCAGTCCATGCCGCGCTGACAGCCCTGTTGCCGGGACTTGCCGGCTCCGTGACCGGTTTCGTCCTGGGTTTGTTGGCCGCGCTGGCGCTGCTCTTTCTCGCGGAGCGGCGATGGCATCTTCTGACCGCCCTGGACGATTGGGCCTTGGCCCGCGACCTTTGCCGCGAGCGCAACCCCGCCCTGTCGGCGCGGATCGCACGACAGGCCGAGGAAATCGCCGCACGGGCGGCAGCGAGCGACGCGGGCGAGATCGTCGTCGCCGCCCACAGCCTCGGCGCCAGCTTCGCGGTCCTCGCCTTGGACCGGGCGTTGTCGGGCGATCTGAAGACCGACCTGCGCTGGCATATCCTCACCGTCGGCTCCAGCTTGATGAAGACGACGCTGCATCCGGCCGCCAAGACGCAACGCGCGGCCGTGCGACGGCTCGTTGCCGACCACCGCATCGCCTGGACCGATTGCCAGGGCCTGTCGGACCCGATCAATTTCTACAATTCGAACCCGGCCACGTCGCTCGGCATTCGCGAGGGGCGCATCCCGGTCGTCGTGCGCGTCCACTTCAAGCGGCTCGTCTCGCCCGGGACCTACCGGCGCATCAAGCGCGACTTCTTTCGCCTGCATCGGCAGTTCGTGCTCGCGGTCGAGCGCCGCTGCCCCTATTCCTTTCACATGCTGCTGCTTGGGCCCCGCCCCCTCGCCGACTTCGCCGAGACCAGAGCCGTCGACGTCCCGCCGCTTGCCCCCGCCGCGTGCGAGGGAGCCGCTCCATGAGCCCCGCTTTGGCCGGTTCGATCGCCTGGGTGCTGATGGTCGTCGGTTGGTACGTCATCCGCTATCCGTTCGAGCGCCGCGCCAAGCGGCGGCGGGTCGAGCGCACGCGCCGCGGCCCGGCCGAGTCCCTGCGCATGGCGATCTCGCTGACCGGGCTCGGCATCCTGCCCGCGATCAATGTCGCCACCGGCTGGCCGGAGGTCGCCCGCAGCGAGCCATCCTGGGGGCGGATCGCGCTCGGCCTCGCCGCGATGGCGCTGGCGCTCGTCCTGTTCCGCAAGACCCACAAGGCGCTGGGCAAGATGTGGTCGGTCTCGCTCGACATCCGCGAAAAGCACGAACTGGTCACCTCCGGCATCTACAGGCGGTTGCGCCATCCGATGTACAGCGCCTTCTGGGCGATGGCGCTGGCACAGGCCCTGCTCGTTCCCAACTGGATCGCCGGGCCCGCCGGCCTTATCGGCTTCGGCATCCTCTTCGCCGCCCGGATCGGCCCGGAAGAGCGGATGATGGAAGAGACCTTCGGCGACGCCTATCGCGCCTACAAGGCGCGGACGGCGCGGATTATCCCCGGCATCTTCTGACGCGCTCTGCGCCTGAATCGTGCTCGCTGGCTGGTGTTTTGCCGGCTCCAAAGTCCCATATGATGGGCGACGCTGGTTGGCGCATATCCTGTTCGCACGCCGCCTCGCCGGTCGACGCTGAAATGGAGAGCCGCGAATGTCCTGGTCCCTCACCCTGGGCCGGCTGTTCGGATCCGAGATTCGGATCCACATCACCTTCCTGATGCTGCTGGCCTGGATCGGCGTCGCAGCCTACCAGCGGGGCGGTGCCGCCGCCGCCATCGCCAGCCTCGCCTTCATCATCGCGATCTTCGCCTGCGTCGTCGCACACGAGTTCGGCCACGCCCTCGCCGCGCGGCGCTACGGCATCAAGACGCCGGACATCACGCTGCTGCCGATCGGCGGCATTGCTCGGCTTGAGCGGATGCCGGAACGGCCACGCGAGGAGATCGTCGTCGCGCTTGCCGGCCCCGCCGTCAACGTCGTCATCGCGGCGGTGCTGATCGTCTTTCTCGGCGCCAACTTCGACCCTGAAAGCCTGGCGGCGCTCGAAAGCCCCAATGCGGGTTTTCTGGCGCGAATCGCGACGATCAACGTCTTTCTCGTCCTGTTCAACCTGATCCCGGCCTTCCCGATGGACGGCGGGCGCGTGCTGCGCGCCCTGCTGGCGCTCAAATTCGACCGCCCGACGGCGACGCGCTACGCCGCGCGCGCCGGCCAGTTCCTCGCCTTCGGCTTCGGTTTCTGGGGGTTGTCGACCGGCAACGTCTTCCTCGTCTTCATCGCCGTCTTCGTCTATGTAGCCGCCGCCAGCGAGAGCTATCAGGTCGGCGTCGATGACGCGGCGCGCTCGGTCTCGGCGCATGAGGTGATGATCACCAAATTTGAGAGTCTCGGCCCGACGGCGAGTCTCGCCGACGCCGCCGAGGCGCTGATCCGCACCACCCAGCACGAGTTTCCGGTGGTCGACGGCGGCGGAAAGCTGCGCGGCGTGCTCACCCAGAAGGCGCTGATCGCGGCACTGGCCCGGTCGGGACGCGAGACGCCGGTCATGGAGGTCATGATCAAGGACGTGCCGCTGGTGCGCGAGCACGCGGCGCTGTCATTCGCCTTGAAGACGATGCGGGAACGCGGCGCCGGTGTCATCGGCGTCATTGATCAGGCTGGACGATTCATCGCCTACATCACCCAGGAAAACATCGCCGAATATCTGATGCTCGCGAAGGCCGGCGGCGTCGACCGGCCGAAGCCGGCCACGCGCACCGAAGCCGGCCCGTTCTGAGCCGCGGCGCGCGTCCCTTCACTCCCGCGCGTCGCGGGGCAGCGGCGGGGCCGGCACCCTTGGCCGGGGCTCCGGTTCGACGACATGCGGATGGGCGCGATAGACCGCATAGGCGCCGATCGCGATGACGCCGAGGCCGGGCACGACGACCTGCGTCGCCAGCACCGGTTCGCCGATCATCGCGGCGATGACCCCGCCGACGAGGCCGGCACCCATTTGAATGAACCCCGTCATCGCCGCGGCGGCGCCCGCCATATGCGGAAACGGCGCCAGCGAAGCCGTGGTCATTGCCGGCATGACGAAGGCGATGCCGAAAGCATAAAGGCCGACAGGCCCCATGATCGAGAGATAGGACACCGGCAGCGCCGCGATCGAGACGGCGAGCGAGAGGCTCCCGGCGGCGATGAAGCCGAGTCCGACCGGTACGAGCCGATGGGCGCCGGTGCGCGGCATCAAAAAGCGCACGGCGAGCGAACCGGAAAAGAACATGCCGGACTGCCCGAGCATGCCGATGCCGAATTGGGTCGGCGTCAGGCCGGCGCGCTCGATGAGCACAAAGGGCAGCACGGTCGCCAGCGTATAGAGCGCGCCGACCGAGCCGGCGACGGTCAGGCTGGTAGCCATGAAGTGCCGGTTGGTGACGAGTTGGCCGTAGGAACGAGCGATCGCGCGCGGGCGAATACGCGACCGGTCGGGTATTACGGTTTCGCGCATGAAGCCGAGCGTCACCGCGACGACGGCGAGGCCGCAGACCAACATGCCGACGAAGATCGCCCGCCAGCCGGCGAGAGCGAGCAGGAGGCCACCGATCGTCGGCGAGACCGCGGGGCCGATGGCGAGGATGATGCCGATCGTGTTCATGATCCGCGACGAGGTTTCGCCGGTGAACTGATCGCGGACGATGGCGCGCGATGTCGCGACCCCGACGGACGCGCCGACCCCCTGCAGCAGGCGCGCGGCCAGCAGCGTCTCGACGTTGGGCGCGACAACCGCAAGCATCGAGCCGGCCAGATAGATGGTGATGAAGCCGAGCGTGGTAATCCGGCGGCCGAATGCGTCCGAGACCGGCCCACAGACCAGCTGGGTGAGGGCGAAACCGGCGAAATAGACGGCGAGCGTCAGTTTGATCAGCGAGTCGGTCGTGCCGAATTCGGCGACCAAGGTCGGCATCGCCGGCGTGTACAGCGCCAGCGAGATAGGCCCGATCGCGACCAGGCAGCCGCCGACGAGGCTGGTCCGCCGCTCGGACATCAGCGGCGAGCGGGCGGAAGAGACGGTCAAGCGGGGCGATCCGTTATTGGAGGCTCAAACGGCGACGCACGGCCGCGCCAAAGCGACCGTTCCGCGTCCCCTCGTGCCCTATCCCAATCCGGCAGCCGGGAAAACCCGCCAGTTTGTGCGGTCTATGCGGCGCCGCGCAGCGGCTGCTCGGCCGGCATCTCGCCCAGAACCTGCGGATCGTTGGTCAGATTGGCCCGCATCATCTGCAGCGCGGAATCGAGGAACTTGCGCTCATCCTCACTGAGGCCGGTCACCGTGCGTTCGTAAACCGCGAGCGCCACCGGTCGAGCCTCCTCGAACACCTGCTCGGCAGCCTTTGTCGGCGCGATCACCTTGGCGCGCCGATCGGTCGGATCGACGGTGCGGGTGATCAACCCGCGTATTTCCAGTCGGTCGAGATAGGCCGACAGGGTCATCGGCTCGACGCCCATGCGCTCGGCCAGCACCGCTTGGCGGGACCCCTCGTAACGTGCCACATAGGCAAGCGCCCGAATTTCCCCGGGCGTCAGTGCTAGGCCGGCTTCCTCGACAGCCTTTTCGAAGGCTTGTCGATAAAGCCGGGCGATGTCGACCACGACGAAGCCGAGTGCATTTCCTGGTAGTAGTTGTGACATGATAGCAAAGGTCCCGTTTCAGTCGTCTTGTCGATGTGAGCCTACCGGAAACGTTACGTCAGGACCGGCACAACCCCATTTTCGCATTATCTGCCTGCCGAAGCGGTACGTCTATAAGGCTTTCGACCAAAAGGCCGAACTGTTCCGTCGAGCATCGCCTCAATACAACAAGGTTTTCTCATGCCCGATCGCGGAATCACTGCCTCGCAGGATGCAGCCTTCACGTTTAATTTACCGTCTGGGCGTCTCGACTTCGGCACAATCGACCCTTCCGGTTTCCCCGACGCGTTTCGCGCGGCGATGGCGGAGCACCTCGCCGAAATTGCCGCGATAGCCGAAAACCCCGCCGCGCCTAGCTTTATCAACACCTTGGCCGCGATGGAGGGCTCCGGCAGACGTCTCGACGCCGTGGCTCGGACCTTTTTCGCACTCGCGGGAGCTCATACCAACGCGGAGTTGCAGGCGGCCGAGCGCGAGATTTCCCCGGCGCTTTCCCGCCATGCCTCGGCGATCGCGCTGAATGCCGGACTCTTCGCGCGGGTCGATGCCGTCGCCGAAAACAGCGTCGAAATGTCGCGTCTCGCACCGGAAGATGCGCGGCTGTTAAAGCGTGTTCACAGCGGATTTGTTCGTGGCGGCGCGAATCTTCAGGGGGCCGACCGCGAAAGGCTGGCCGAGATCGACGCTGAACTGGCCTCGCTCGGCACGCGCTTTTCCCAGAACATCCTGGCCGACGAGCGCGACTGGCTGCTGCCGCTCGCCAAGCACGACCTCTCCGGCTTGCCGGATTTCCTCGTCTCGTCCATGGACGGGGTCGCGGCGGAGCGTCGTATCGACGGCTACGGGCTGACCCTGTCGCGCTCCCTTGTCGTGCCGTTCCTGACCTATTGCGACCGGCGCGATCTGCGCGAGACCGCGTTCCGCGCCTGGACCAGCCGCGGCGAGAATGACGGGCCATCCGACAACCGGCAGATCATGGCCGACATCCTGCGGCTTCGCCGCGAGAAGGCGAAGCTGCTCGGGTACCCGAGCTATGCCGCCTACAAGCTCGACGACCAGATGGCCAAGACGCCGGGGGCAGTCCGAACCCTCCTGGAAGAGGTCTGGGGCCATGCCAAGGCGCGGGCGGCGGACGACGCCGAAGCGCTCCGCGCCCTCGCGGCGGCGGCCGGCGACAACAACGCGCTGGAGCCTTGGGATTGGCGCTATTATGCCGAGAAACGTCGGCGCGCCGCGTTCGATCTCGACGAGGCGGAACTGAAGCCGTATTTCCAGCTCAACCGCATGATCGACGCAGCATTCGACGTTGCCGGCCGGCTGTTCGGCCTGACCTTCGAGCCGTTGCCGGACGCCAAGGCCTGGCACCCGGACGTGAAGGCCTGGGCCGTCCGCGACCGGACCGGCCGTGAGCGCGGGCTTTTTCTCGGCGATTATTTCGCGCGCGCCTCCAAGCGCTCCGGGGCCTGGATGAGCGCGTTGCGCGGCCAGCACAAACTCGATGGCGGCCAGACCCCGATCATCTACAATGTCTGCAATTTCGCCAAGCCGAACCAGGGTGAGGCGGCGCTGCTGTCGCTCGACGACGCCCGCACGCTGTTCCACGAATTCGGCCACGCCCTGCATGGCCTGCTCTCCGACGTCACATGGCCGTCGCTCGCCGGAACCGCCGTCGCCCGCGACTTCGTCGAGCTGCCGTCGCAGCTCTACGAACACTGGCTGACCGTTCCCGAAGTGCTGGAGAAACACGCCCGCCACGCCGAAACCGGGGAAACGTTACCCAAGGCGCTGCTCGACAAGCTTACCGCCGCGCGCACCTTCGACGCCGGCTTCGACACGGTCGAATACACCGCCTCGGCCCTGATCGATCTCGGTCTGCACGAGGCCGAAACCGTTCCGGACAAGCCGCTGGAGGCCGAGCGGGCCATGCTGGAGGCCCTCGGCATGCCGCGCGCGATCGTCATGCGCCACCGCTCGCCGCATTTCGCCCACATCTTCTCCGGCGACGGCTATTCGGCGGGCTATTACTCCTACATGTGGTCGGAAGTGCTCGACGCGGATGCCTTCGAGGCGTTCGGCGAGACGGGCGACCCGTTCGATCGCGCCACTGCGGACAAGCTGCTGACGCATATCTACTCGGCCGGCAATTCGCGCGATGCGGCCGAGCTCTACACCGCTTTTCGCGGCCGCATGCCGACCACCGAGGCGCTCCTGAAAAAGCGCGGCTTCGTCGCGGAGTAGGGCAAGGCGATCGGCGGCTATGCGGCGGTCGGCAAGCTGGCATCGAGCAGCCGACAGACTTGTAGCGAGGCACCGCGCGATCTGGTAAATTGGTCCGTCGCAATGGGACCGACGACGATGGCCCGACCGATACGCCGCCTCGCCGCAATTTTATCGATGGATGTGGAAGGCTTTTCCGGCCTTGTCGAAGCCGACGAGGCCGCCGCCCTCCGCGCCGTCGTGCATACCTATCGCGAGCGCGTGCTTCCGACGATCGGCGAATTTGGCGGCACGGTGTTCAAGACCACCGGCGACGGCCTGCTGGCGGAATTCGCGAGCGCCGTCAGCGCGGTCAAATGGACCGCCAGCTTCCAGCGCGCGATGGCCGCGGACGAACCCGATGATGCGCCGCTGCGCGTGCGCACCGGGATCGTCATCGGCGACGTGGTGGTGTCGGACGACGACCGGTTCGGCGGGGGCGTCAACATGGCAGCGCGGGTGCAAGCGCTCTCGCCGGCCGGCGGCATGGCGATCTCGCGGGGGGTCTTCGAGTATCTGACCGGCAAGACCGATCTTTATTTCACCGACATCGGCGAGCGGGTTCTCAAGGGGCTGTCCGGCCACCATCGGATCTGGGTGTGGGACCCGAAGATCGTCGGCGTCAGCCGCCGCAGCCCGGTCGCCGTCCCCGACCCGGCGACGCACCCCTCGATCGCGGTCCTGCCCTTCGACAATTTGAGCAGCAATGCCGAGCGCGACAGCTTCATCGAGGGCATGGTCGAGGAGATCACTGCCAGCCTGTCCCGGGTCCGGGAATTCCTCGTCATCGCCCGGCACTCGGCCTACGCCTATCAGGGACGGTCACTCGACGTGCGGGCCATCGCCACCGAACTCGGTGTCCGCTACCTCCTTGAAGGCAGCGTGCGGTTTGCCGGGGAGCGCATGCGCGTGTCGCTTCGCCTCGTCGACGGCGAGACCGCCATGCAGATCTGGAGCGACCGGATCGAGGCGGAGATCGCCGACGTGTTCGAGGTGCAGGACAACATCGCTGAACTGGTCTCTGGCGCACTGCATCCGACGATCCGCCAGGCCGAGGTCGACCGCTCCCGCCGCAAGGCGCCGGAGAGTCTCGTCGCCTACGACCTCGTCATGCGGGCGCTGCCCCACTTGTGGGCGCATCGGCGGGAGGAAAACACCCGTGCCATCGCGCTGCTCGGCGAAGCGCTGACGCTGGAGCCCGGCAACGGCCGGGCAGCGGCCATCTGCGCCTGGGCGCACGCCCAGCACATCGTCTACAACTGGTCGGAGGATTTTGCCGCCGAACGCGCCGCCGGCCGCGCGCATCTGGAAGCGACGGCGGGACAGATCGACGACGACCCGCTGGCGCTGACCGCCGCCGCCACCGCGATCATGCTGACCGACGGCGCGCTGGACCGGGCCAACGCGCTGATCGACCGGGCGCTCGACATCGACGTCAATCATGCCTGGGCGTGGACACGCCGGGGTTTCGCGCGCGTCTACGCCGGCCGGGCGGAGGAGGCGTTCGCCTGTTTCGAGCGCTCGATGCGGCTATCGCCCCGCGACCCCTTCAGCTTCAATTCGATCGTGGGAATGGGTCTGTCGCATTTTGCCGCTGGCCGGCCGGCGGAAGCGGCCCGCTGGACACGACGGGCGCTGGTCGAAAAGCCCGGGATGACCTGGCCGCTACGTGACCTGGCGACCTTTCTGGCGTCGGCCGGCGAGATGGAGGACGCACGCCGCGCCCTTCTGGCTTTCCTCGCGATCAGACCGGACGTCACCGCCGCCACCGTGCGGGACGCCCTGCATTTCATGGAGCCGGCGCTACTCGACCGCTATGTCGGCGGACTTCTCGCCGCGGGCCTTCGCGATGAACCGGCCCCGCCGGCGCGGCTGGTCCATGGTTGAGGCCAGGCTCGACCGCCGGCGGAAATCGTGGCGGTCGGTAAAGGCCAAGTCGTCTTTCCGGCATTGGCATCTTTCGCAATTGCACAAAATGCTGTAGGAGGGCGTCCAGATCAGCGCCGGGCGGACATTTGAGGTGTCGGCCGCGGCCTTAACTTGTTTCCGGTGACAATCATGAAGCTCCGCAACATCGCGATTATCGCGCACGTCGACCATGGCAAGACGACTCTCGTCGACAAGCTGCTGGCCCAATCCGGCTCATTCCGCGAGAACCAGCGCCAAGAAGACCGTGCGATGGACTCCAACGATCTGGAGAAGGAGCGCGGCATCACCATCCTGGCCAAGGCGACTTCGGTCGAGTGGAAGGATACCCGCATCAACATCGTCGATACGCCGGGCCACGCCGATTTCGGCGGCGAGGTGGAGCGTATCCTCAACATGGTCGATGGCGCCGTCATCCTGGTCGACGCCTCGGAAGGCCCGATGCCGCAAACAAAATTCGTGCTCGGCAAGGCGCTCAAGGTCGGATTGAAGCCGATCGTGGCGATCAACAAGATCGACCGCTCCGACGAGCGCCATCAGGAAGTGCTCAACGAGATCTTCGACCTGTTCGTCGCGCTCGACGCCACCGAAGAGCAGCTCGACTTCCCGGTGCTGTACGGCTCGGGCCGTGGCGGCTGGATGGCCGAGGAGCCGGAAGGCCCGCAGGACAAGGGCCTCGAGCCGCTGTTCGATTTGATCCTCAAGCATGTCCCAGAGCCGGACACCGCCGGCAAGGATGAGCCGTTCAAGATGATCGGCACGATTCTTGAGGCGAACCCCTTCCTCGGCCGGCTGATCACCGGTCGCATCCAGTCGGGCTCGATCAAGCCGAATCAGGCGGTCAAGGTGCTGCATGGCGACGGCAAGGTGCTGGAGACCGGCCGCATCTCGAAAATCCTTGCCTTCCGCGGCCTTGAGCGGGTGCCGCTCGAATTTGCCGAGGCGGGCGACATCGTCGCGATCGCCGGCCTGTCCAAGGGCACGGTCGCCGACACCTTCTGCGACCCGGCGGTCACCGAGCCGCTGCACGCGCAACCGATCGATCCGCCGACGGTGACGATGTCCTTCATCGTCAACGATTCCCCGCTCGCCGGCACCGAGGGCGACAAGGTGACGAGCCGCATCATCCGCGACCGTCTCCTGAAGGAGGCCGAAGGCAATGTCGCGCTGAAGATCGACGAGGCGGACGACAAGGATTCCTTCTACGTCTCCGGTCGCGGCGAGCTGCAGCTCGCCGTGCTGATCGAGACGATGCGCCGCGAGGGTTTCGAGCTCGGGATCTCGCGTCCGCGCGTCGTCATGAAAGAGGGCGAGAACGGCGAAACCCTGGAGCCAATCGAGGAAGTCGTCATCGACGTCGACGAGGAGCATTCCGGCATCGTCGTCCAGAAGATGAGCGAGCGCAAAGCCGAGATGATCGAGCTGCGCCCCTCCGGTGGCGACCGCCAGCGTCTGGTGTTCCACGCCCCGACGCGCGGCCTCATCGGCTATCAGTCGGAGCTGTTGACCGACACCCGCGGCACGGCGATCATGAACCGCCTGTTCCATTCCTACGCGCCCTTCAAGGGCACGCTTCCCGGCCGCAACACCGGTGTGTTGATCTCCAACGACACTGGCGAGAGCGTCGCCTTCGCCATGTTCAACCTGGAAGATCGCGGCCCGATGGTCATCGATGCCGGCGTCAAGGTCTATGCCGGCATGATTATCGGCATCCACACCCGTGAGAACGATCTGGAAGTGAACGTTCTCAAGGGCAAGAAGCTGACCAATATGCGCGCTTCCGGCAAGGACGAGGCGATCAAGCTGACGCCACCGATCCGCATGACGCTGGACCGGGCGCTGTCCTGGATTCAGGACGACGAACTGGTCGAGGTGACGCCGAAGACGATCCGGCTGCGCAAGATCTATCTCGACTCGAACGAGCGCAAGCGCTTCGACAAGAGCCGTAAGGCGGCCTGACCGGCCCGGCGCTTAGGACTAAGCCAGACCTCTTTACTGACGAAAAACGGGTGCCTGCTCTCGCGGGCACCCGTTTTTCGTCGACACGACTTGGGAGATCGCGCGTCTGAATTTGTTACGCGGCCGCCACTTGCGAGCTGGCCGCCGCGCCGCTCTGGTCGCGGTAATAATCCTGCGCCGCCGCCACGCCCGATCCGAGCTCGATCCGGGCTCCGGCGTCGACCAGCGCCATCTCGGCAATGCTCAGCGCGGTCAGGCACATCCCCGCATTGAGATCGCCGAGATGGCCGATACGGAACACCTTGCCCGATAATTGCGCGAGCCCGCTGCCGAATGAGGTTTCGTAGCGCTCATAGGCGATCTTGAGCACCGCGTTGGCATCGACGCCCTCCGGCACGCGAATGGCCGAGACGGTGTCCGAATGCCATTGCGGCGCCACCGCCTGAAGCTTCAGCCCCATGCCGGCGACGCCGCGCCGCACGCCTTCGGCCAGCCGGTGGTGCCTGGCGAAGACATTGTCGAGCCCTTCCTCGAACAGCATGTCGAGCGCGACCCGCAGCCCATGGAAGAACTGCGTCGGCGGCGTATAGGGGAAATAGCCCTGATCGTTGGTCGCGATCATGTCGGCGAAGGAGAAGTAGCACCGCTCCATCTTCGGGCGGTTGTCACGATACGCGGCCATGGCTTTTTCCGATACCGACAGGAACGACAGCCCGGCCGGTAGCATGAAGCCCTTCTGCGAGCCGGCGACGGCCAGATCGACACCCCATTGGTCCTGGCGAAAATCGATCGAGGCGATCGACGAGACGCCGTCGACGAAGATCAGCGCAGGGTGCGAATGGGCGTCGAGCAGCTTGCGGAGCCCGGCGATGTCCGAGGCCACGCCGGTCGCCGTTTCGTTCTGGGTGGCGAAGACTGCCCTGATCTCGTGCGCCTTGTCGGCGGCGATGACGCGCTCGTATTCGTCCAATGGCACGCCGGCGCCCCATTGGACGTCGATCGCCGTCACGTCGAGGCCGAGGCGGATCGCCATATCCACCCACAGATGCGAGAACTGGCCGAAGCGCGACATCAGTACCTTGTCGCCGCGCGCGAGCGTGTTCTGGATGGCCGCCTCCCAAGCGCCCGTCCCCGAGGAGGGATACATGAAGACGCGGCCGTCCTTGTTTTGAAAGACCTTCTTCAGGTCGCGGAACAGCGGCAAGGTCAGTTCGGGTAAGTCCGGGGAGCGCTGATCCTCCATCGGCACGTTCATGGCGCGACGGACGCGCTCGGGAACGTTGGTCGGGCCGGGGATGAACAGATGTCGGATACCGTGCTTCAAGATGACCTCCCATAAACCGGGATCGCGTGCGTTCGCACACGTCTTCGCCGGTTTTTCTCGATCGTACCCCTCCCTCCCCTATAGATATACTTTCAAATTCTGTTGTCGACGTAAGCTTTTCTTATCCATCATCGGCGGATGTCGGCACCCTCGACGCACGGTTGTGGACAGCGGGCGCGGGATCGCTATCCAGTCACCCAAGATAACGACAACGAAAAGCGAGTGGGGAAATGGGTCTTCTTTCCGGTATCATGGGACTAACCAGCGACGCCGATATCGACGAGGTGCGGAGCGACCTCGACCCGATGCTGCTGGCTGACGAAGACGTTGATTTGGCGTTTCGAGTCGTCCGCGATCTGTTCGTGTTTACCGATCTTCGCCTGATCATCGTCGACAAGCAGGGCATGACCGGCCGCAAACGGCATATCCAAACGATCCCCTATCGCTCGATCACCATGTTCGCGATCGAGACGGCCGGCAATTTCGACGCTGATTCCGAACTGACGCTGTGGATGAGCGGACAGCCGCCGCTGTTGCGTCAATTATCGCGCCGCGCCGACATCGCCGGTATCCAGCGCGCTCTGGCGCACGGGGTCCTCGACCGAAAGTGAGGCGCTCTCCAATCGGTCATTCGAGTCAGTGCTGTCGTCCGCCGCGATAGGTCGGACGCCTCCTCCGCCAAACTCAAAAAGCCGGGGACAAACCGGGCGACCGCGTCGGCAACGCCGCGGCGCGATTGATGTTCGCGGACGATCAGCGGAAATATGAACCGGCGAACGAGACGGATCGGTCGAGACGGTTTATGGTTAATATCCGATGAACACGATTGTCGCCGAAACTCGCTTAGCCGAACCGCGTGACACCGCGGCGCTGGCGGCGGTGCATGAGGCGGCATGGCGCGGCGCCTATGCCGGCTTGATCCCCCACCATAGTCTCTCCCGGATGATCGGACGGCGCCACCAAGCCTGGTGGGCACGGGCGATCCGCAGCGGTGCGGCGATCCTGGTGGTCGAGTTCGCCGGCGAAACGATCGGCTATGCCACGCTCGGGGACAACCGCGCCGAGGCGATCAAGGCCGAGGGCGAGATCTACGAACTCTACATCCGACCGGAATATCAGGGGCTGGGCTTCGGCGGGCGCCTGTTCAAGGCGGCCAGAGGCCTGCTGGCCGACCGCCGCCTGACCGGTCTGGTGGTCTGGGCGCTCGCGGACAATCACCAGGCCGTCGACTTCTATGCGCGACTTGGCGGCGCCGATGTCGCCGAGGGCAGCGAAGTGTTCGAGGGCCGCAACCTCGGCAAGATCGCCTTCGTCTGGCCCCGATAACGGGCGGTCATCAAGGCGATTGCACGGGTTTGTTGCACCGCCCTCCGGGAGCGGCTAGAGCATCGGGCAATCCCCAAGGCGCCCCAGATCGAGATTTCCCCGCGCTTTGGCAAGCCAATCCCGGCGTTCACGCCGTCGGTTCTCCTGACGCGCCGACCGGCCGGCCCGAGACAGTGAAGAGGACAGATCATGCGCATCGATGCGATCGCCATCGGCAACACCCCTCCGGACGATATCAACGTCATCATCGAGGTGCCGCTGGGCGGCCATCCGATCAAATACGAGATGGACAAGGAGGCCGGTTGCCTCGTCGTCGACCGGTTCCTCTACACGCCGATGACCTATCCGGGGAATTATGGCTTCGTGCCGCACACGCTGTCCGACGATGGCGATCCGATCGACGTCCTGATCTGCAACACCCGTCCGCTGTTTCCCGGCTGCGTCATCAACTGCCGGCCGATCGGCGTTCTGGTCATGGAAGACAACAAGGGCCAGGACGAGAAGATCATCGCCGTGCCCTCGCCGCACATCACCCGCCGTTTCGAGATGGTCACGGAATACAAGGACCTGCCGGAGATCACCCTGCAGCAGGTCGAGCATTTCTTCGAGCACTACAAGGATCTGGAACCCGGCAAGTGGGTGAAGATCGGCGATTGGGGCGATAGCGACAAGGCGCGCACCCTGATCACGGAAGCCATCGAACGCGAGAAGCAGACCAAGGCCTAAGCGAAACCGGGCGGGCGGCGCGCGAGCGCCGCTCGCATAGCCGCAACCTTCCGCAAACAAAGTGTGCCCATTTCATGAACGATTGATATCCGGTAAACAGCCGGGTGCCTTTGTCATGCGCAGTTTGCACACGAGATTTGCAATTTAATGCCCTGCTCTTGTGCAACGCAATATACTATGTCTGGGTCATCGCAACGACCTGTCTGGACAGAACCATGTTTCGCCATCTCACCAGCCGCCTGCAGGCTTACCGCAACCAGCGCAACGACATTCGCCAGTTGTCCATGATGGACGACCGCGCCCTGTCCGACATCGGCGTAGGCCGTGCCGACATCGCGCGCGCTGTTCGCTTCGGCCGCTAATGCGGCGTGCGTCCTTTCGGACGCACAAAGGACGCTGTAACGCTTTGATCGAGCATCGGACCGCTACGCCTTCCGGGCCGGCGATCCGACGAGATACCGCTTGAGCGCCGCCGCCGTGAACAACGGACGGGCGGCGTTTTTGCGTCCGCAGTACGATGGGGATGGTGATCCTTCAGAGTGCCTCAAGCGCGGCGACCAGCACCAGCAGATCGTCCTCGATCCGCAATGTCTTCGCGCGTGATGTGTGACCGGCGACCACGGTAACGGCCGATTTCGGCACCCCAAGATGTTTCGCCAGCATGGCCGTCAACGCCTTGTTCGCCTTGCCGTCCTCCGGCACCGCCGGACCCGGGCGCGTAGATGCAAACGCCCTTCCGCACCCGCTTCCCGTCCGTCGATTCGGTCGACCGAGGATTTCGGCGTCAGCCTGACCTGCACGAGCACGCCGTCATCGACGACGCGCCAGAGGCCCGGCTCGGCCACAGCCGACAGTCGCGCGACCGGCTCAGACGCCGACGCTGTAAATCGCCGGGTTGACATAATAGACCAGCAGATACTGCAGGAACATGATCCCGAACAGCACGACCAGCGGCGACAGGTCGATGCCGCCGAGATCGGGCAGCACCTTGCGGATGCGCCGATAGACCGGCTCGGTCAGCTGCCACAGGAAGCGCCCAACCGAATCGACGAAGGGGTTGCCCGGATTGACGATGTTGAAGGCGTAGAGCCAGGAGAGGATCGCCGATGCGATGACGATCCACCAATACAGGTTGAGCGCCTGATAAAGAACATAGGTGACTGCGAGCATGAATATCCGGACCTTTGCGACGACGTGCCCCGATGTAGCCATCGCCCCTTGAAATCGCAAGCCGGCGACGGCGGCGCCAAGTCACGACGGCGCCGCCGATTGCCCGTTGACACCGCCGAGCCCCGCACCCTATATCGCGAACGCAATGGTGGACGGGGCTGTAGCTCAGTTGGGAGAGCGCGTCGTTCGCAATGACGAGGTCAGCGGTTCGATCCCGCTCAGCTCCACCAGCCAGTCTCATGCTTGTCCAGGACGCCCCGTAAGCCTGGTATGACGCGCCCGACGGTTCGGGCTGAGCCATGGCAGGTGCGGTCGTGACCCAGGACGTGGAAGCCGAGGCCGGCGCGCAACCCGCCTCCGACGGGAGCGCCATTCCGGACGACGACCGCTTCGCCGCCTTCCGCAATCCCCGCTTCCTGCGCTACTGGCTCGCCCGCTTTTTCTCCACCTTCGCCATCCAGATCGTCATCGTGTCGGTCGGCTGGCAGATCTACGATCTGACCCGCAACCCGCTGGATCTCGGCATTATCGGCCTTTGCCAGTTCCTGCCTGCGCTTCTTCTGGTTCTCGTCACGGGGGCGGCGGCCGACCGGTTTTCGCGGCGGCTGATCATGGGACTGGCCATTTTTGTCGAGGCGATCGGGGCACTCGCCCTGCTACTGCTGACGTGGCACGGCCTCGCCTCGCCGCTGCCGGTCTTCGCCG
Organism: Aurantimonas sp. A3-2-R12; assembly: GCF_036016755.1. Lineage (NCBI taxonomy): Bacteria > Pseudomonadati > Pseudomonadota > Alphaproteobacteria > Hyphomicrobiales > Aurantimonadaceae > Aurantimonas > Aurantimonas sp. A3-2-R12. The sequence goes on from NZ_JAYXIH010000004.1 coordinate 121,675, forward strand.
TCCTCGTCGGCTTCGGTATCGCCCGCGCCTTCTTCGGCCCGTCCTCGCAGTCACTCGTGGTCAATCTCGTGACCCGGCAGGAACTCGCCAACGCCATTGCCTGGAACTCCTCCTCCTGGCAGATCGCGGCGATCGTCGGCCCGGTCGCCGGCGGCCTCCTCTACGGCGTCTCGCCGCTCGCCGCCTATGCCACCGGCCTCGCGCTCTTTCTCGGCGCCGCGACGCTGGTGATGTCGATCCGCGCGCCCGCCCGCAAGCGCGTTTCCGAGCCGGCGAGCTTTGAGACCGTCGTCGCCGGATTCCGCTACATCTGGTCGGAAAAAGTGGTGCTCGGTGCCATCTCGCTCGACCTCTTCGCGGTGCTCATGGGCGGCGCGGTGGCGCTGATGCCGGTCTATGCCCGCGACGTGCTGGAGGTCGGCCCCTGGGGCCTTGGCTTATTGCGCGCCGCGCCCGGCATCGGCGCCGTCGCCATGGCGGTCTGGCTGGCCGCCCATCCCGTCAAGGACAATGCCGGCGCGATCATGTTCGCCTTTGTCGGCCTGTTCGGCGCCTTCACGGTGGTCTTCGGCCTCGCCACCGTCCCCTGGCTGGCGATCGTCGCGCTCGTGCTGATGGGCGCCTCCGACATGATCAGCGTCTATGTCCGCGAGACCTTGCTGCAGCTGTGGACGCCGGACGCGGTGCGCGGCCGGGTCAACGCCGTCAACATGGTGTTCCTTGGCGCCTCCAACGAACTCGGCGAATTCCGCGCCGGGGTCATGGCGTTCTGGATCGGCGCGGTGCCGGCCGTGGTCGTAGGCGGTGCCGCGACCGTGGGCGTCACCGGCCTCTGGGCCTGGATGTTTCCGGAACTCCGCCAGGTTCGCCATCTCGCCGGACGGGACTGACACCTCTGCCCGCCGAAGAGGTTCAGCCGAGCGCCCCAATCAGCCCCGCCACTTCGCCGAGCCGCTCGATGCGGCGAAAGCGCGGGTCGTCCGCCGGCGCCTCGGCGCGTTCCAGCGCCCAGGTCAGATCATGCGGCACGTGCACGCCGTAGCTGCCCGCGGCGAGCGCCGGCAGGACGTCCGATTTCAGCGAATTGCCGACCATCATCGCCCGCGCCGGCCCGTCGCCGTGGCGCGCGAAAATCCGTTCGTAGGTCGCCGCCGATTTGTCGCTGACGATCTCGACCGCGTCGAAGAAGTCGCCGAGTCCGGAGGCGGCGAGCTTCCTTTCCTGGTCGAACAGATCGCCCTTGGTGATCAGCACCAGCCGGTAGCGCCCGGCGAGCGCTTCCAGCGTCTCCTGAGCCTCCGGCAGCGTCTCGACCGGATGCTCCAGCATCTCCCGGCCGGCGTCGATGATCTGGCGCACGATCGCCGGCGAGGCGTTGTCGCCAGTGACATCAAGAGCGGTCTCGATCATCGACAGGACAAAGCCTTTGATACCGAAGCCGTAACGGGCAAGGTTGCGGCGTTCGGCATCGAGCAGCCGGCTGGACACGACCTCACCCGTCGCATGGTCCGCGAGCATCTCGCGAAACCGAGCCTCGGTCAGCTGGAAGAACCGTTCATTGTGCCAGAGCGTGTCGTCGGCATCGAAGCCGATGGTGGTGAGCGTCGTGCTGGATGGCATGATCCGGTCTCACTCCTCCACCCGCGCCCCGAAAATCCTGGCGAGGAATTCTTCCAGCCAGCGCCGGATCGGCGCGTCGTAGATCGCCCGCCCGTCGAAGTGCTGACGCCGCCCCTGCGCGCCCGGCAGCTTCAGCCGTTCATGCCCGCGCGTCGTCCAGCGGTGCATCATGGCGAGCGTCAGTTCGGCATGGAACTGCACCCCGTAGGCGGCCTTGCCATAGCTGAACGCCTGGTTCGGATACCAGTCGCCCTTGGCCAGACGTTTCGCGCCATGCGGCAGGTCGAAGCCCTCCCGATGCCATTGATAGACCATGTCCGGCCAGTGTGGCATCAGCATCCGCCCCTCGGTGGTCGGCTGGATCGGGTAATAGCCGACCTCGGCAAAACCATGCGGATGGCTGGCGATCGGTGCACCAAGATGCTTGGCGAGCATCTGCGCGCCGAGGCAGATACCGAGAAACGGTCGCTCCTCGGCCAATGGCACCTTGAGCCAATCGATCTCCCGAATGAGATGCGCATCGGTATCGTTGGCGCTGGGCGGCCCGCCGAAGACGATGGCGCCGCCATGCCCGTCCAGGGTCTCCGGCAGGGGATCGCCCATCACCGGCCGGCGGATGTCGAGCGTGACGCCGTGCGCCTCAAGCAATTGCCCGACGCGGCCGGGTGTCGAGCTTTCCTGATGCAGGACGACCAGTATTGGCCGCCGGTCCGCGCCGTCGAGACTGTAGCGGTGTTCCGCCGCCGCATGACGGACCGTTTCGGCAGCATCCTGTTCGCGCTTGTCGTAATAGGCCATCAGTCGGAAAGCCCGCTCCTGTCCGCCGCCTCCCGCTTCATCAACATCCGGTCCCGCGTCGAAACCCCGAGAAGGTCGGAAATGCGCCAGATCAGATTGTCCTCGAGTTCATGCACCTCGCCGTCGGCGTAGGTTACCTCCCACAGCATCTCGACGAAACGAACCCGGTGCTCCGCCTCCAGCCGCGCATTGAGGACCGAGGTGAACTGATAGAGATCGACGGCCCCGGCATCCGCCTCGCGACCGGCCTCGGCTATCCTGTCGGTCTCGGTCGGGTCGAGCTGGAACTCTTGCGCCAGCACCGCCCGCATTTTTTTCCGCTCGTCGTCCGTGACGATGCCGTCGGCGCCGATGATGTGGAACAAAAGCGCTGCGGTCGCGACCCGTAAATCGTCAGCGCCCGCCGCATCTCGCGCCGTCTCGTCTCTGCCGATCGTCTGCACGAAGTCCCGAAACGCCTCGAACATCATCTCACGCCGCGCCCGGTTGATGGATCGACTCGGTCAAGCGAAGCGAGCCTCCTTGCGGTCCGCGCTGGTCGGGGCCGCGTTGCTTTCCGCAGGCTTGTCGCCATCCGACTTGTTCTTGCCGCCGGCGGAGGCATCCCCGGCCTTCGCGGGTTCCGGCTTGGATTGGGCGGGCATACCGTTTGCCGACGGTTTTTCGGTCTTGTGCGGACCGCTGTCCGTCGCCGCAGCGCTCGGCTGTTTGGGCGCGGAAGCTGAGCCGTCTCCGCCCTTTCCGGCCTCGATCGACGTGGCCAGTGCGTCCACCGCCTTGTCGGTGCGCTTCGGCTCGGCCGCCGGAATTTCGGTCACCTCGATGGTCTGGGCATCGCGGCCCGCATCGGCTTCGATGAGCCGGCCTTCGCCACCCATGTGCTCGACCGGCACCTTCCAGCGGAAGGCGTCGAGTCGCCCGGTCACCGGCGATGTCGGTGCCCAGACCTTCGACACGTAGCCGTCGGCGGTCCAGGCCGGATCGCGCTCCGCGCGGATCGCCTTGGCCAGCCATTCGCGCACCCGGCCCACCTCGCCGGTGTCTTCTTCCTCGATGTCGGCGAGCAGCAGGTAACCGCTTTCGCGCGGTTCCGCCTCGACCGCCGTTCGCGCCGACTTGCGCGCCAGCGCGAAGTCGCCGGCATCGAGCGCGGCGCGGGCGAGACACATCTCCGCCTCGAAATTGCCAGGACGCAGACCGTGCAGCTTGCGCGCCCGCTTCAGTCGATCCTCGGCGGAGTCGCCGGGCCGTGCGCGCACATAGGCCTCGGCGATGTCAGGATGGGGGGCGTGCGTCCAGCTGGATTCGAGGATCTTGGCGCCGCGCCGAAGGTCGCCGAGCCGGAACAGCGCTTCCGCCGCCACCAGAGCGGCCGGGGTCAGCTCAGGCGCGAGCTTCTGCGCCTCGATACCGGCGGCCTTGGCGGCCGACGGATCGCTTTCGGCGACGGTCATCGCCTTGGCGGTCAGAAGCACCGCGCGCAGCCGCTTGGATTCATCCCGGTCGATCAGGCGGGTATTCTTCTGCGCCTCGAGAATATCGAGCGCCCCGTCCCATTCGCCGGCAAGCGACTTGGCTTCCAGAACGGCACCGCCGGCCCAGGGCACATGCGGCGCGATCCGCACCGCTCGCTCGGCATAATGGCGGGCCGCACCCTCGTCGCCGACGCGCTCGGCCTCCAGGAACAGGCCGCGCAGCGCGAGCAAGCGCGTCTCGGGGTCGCGCTCCATCTGCTCGAAGGCGCCGCGCGCCCGCGCGTGGTCGCCCTCGATCATCGCCGTCTGGGCGTCGAGGAATCGAATCAGCGGCTCCTTGCGTGTGTCCAGCAGCTTTTCGCTGCGCTTGGTCATACGCCGCGCCTCGATCGCGTCGCCAGCACCGGCGGCCAGGATGCCGGCCGACAGCGCATGGTAGCCGCGATCGCGCTTGCGGGTGCTCCACCAACTGCCGATCGCGCCCGGCGTCTTGAAGAAGGCCCCGACCAGCCAGACGACGAGGAGAATTGCGGCGATCAGCGCACCGAGCGCGATCAGGAACATCATCAGGCTGGTTTCGACATTCTGCCCCTGCCAGACGAAGGTCACTTGGCCGGGATTGTCCGCCAGCCAGGAAAAACCGATGCCGGCGGCCAAAACGATGAGAAAGAAGGCGAGGATTCGCAGCATGGTAATTCCTTAGCCCTGGTTGGCTTGGCCGGTCGGCTGGTCAGCCGGTGGCTGGCTATCGGCTCCGCCCGCCGGCGCCGGGGCAAGCGCCGAGGACAGCGCCTCGGCGACGACGCGGTCCGCCGTCAGCCGCGCCGCCAGGCGGCTCGCGAAGTCTTGGCTGGCGTCCTGTCCCGCCTGGGGCAGCGCCTGCCATTCGGATTGCCATCCGGCGAGGTCACCCCTCTCGATGGCCGCGTTAAGCCGCGAGAGCACGGCGTCCGGCCCTTTGGCTTCCGCCGGAGCAGGTCCGTCGGGTCGCACCTGGACGAGCGAGCGCAACCCCGACAGCAGTTGCTCCTGCACCGGCGCGTCGGGCTGCGCTGGCCGCAGGCTTTCGGCGATCTTGTCCTCGACCGCCGGCCACTCGGCGGCCAATGCCTGCTTCGACGGCACGCCGTCGGCCGCGAACGCCCGCAAATCCTCAGTCGCGGCGCCGGCGCCCGTGGCCTCGGCATAGGTTTCGAGCTGGCTCATGAACGGCCCGCCTTGGTCGATGGCGGATTTCAAATTCGCCGCCGCAAGCGCCACGTCCGCGCGGCGGTTGTTCGCTTCCATTCCGGCGATCCGGCTCTCGAACTGGGCGGCGGCCTCATCGACCTTCGCGCTTGCCTGCTCCGCAGCCTGTTGCGTCGCCGTTGCGGCCTCATTGGCCTGCGTCGCCGATTGCTGCGCGGCGGTCGCGGCCTGTTGCGCCGCGTTAGCGGTTTCTTGCGCGGCTGCGGCGGTCTCTTGCGCAGCCGTGGCGGTCTGTTGTGCCGCCACCGCGGTCTCGCCGGCCTGCTGCAGTCCCGCGGTCGCCTCCGCTCCGGCGGTGGACGCGGAGGTTTCGAGCGTCTCGATCCGCTGACCGAGCGCCGTCAATTGTTCCGCCGCCGCGCCATTTTCAGCCGGTGCGGCGGGCGCGCTTTGCACCTGGTCGCGCAAGGCTGCGACCTCGCCGCTCAAAGCATCGAGCTGTTCGGCGCTTGCCGCAACTTCGCCGGTCTCCTGCACGCCGCCGAGCGCGGGCAGATAGCCGCCCGCCTGCAACGCCGCCGCGCCACCCAAAGCCAGGATCGCTCCGATGATGCCGGCTGCCAGAGCGCCGCCGAAGCCGGTCCCAGAAGAGCTGGCCGGCGCGGCGCTTCTCGAAGAGCCGGTGCCCGTCGCGGGCGACGCCGGCGGCCGCGCGGGCGCGGTCGAGGCCGACGTGGCCGTCGTGGCGGACGTGCTTGCGGGATTCGACGAAGGCCGGCTCGTGTCAGTAGGCCCGGACTTGATGGCAGACGAGGGCGCCGCCAGGGACGACGGCGTCGTCTTGGCGTCGCCGGACTTTGCGTTCGAAGCGCTCGTGCTCGTAGTGGCCATGCCCGGCTTGGTCGCTGCGCTGGGCGAGGCGACGGGAGGCTTCCCGCCTCCGACGACGGGCGGCGACCCCGCTGGCGTAGCGGGCACCGATCCCGGCGCGCCGCTGGCTACGGCCGGCTTGGCGGATGACGATGCAAGCGCTCCGCCCGTCGCAGCCCCAGCCTTGACGTCCTCTTTCGTAGACGGCGTGGACGCGGCCGACGCACTGGGCGCCGGCTTCGCGTCGCTTGGCTTGGACGGTGCAGAGGCCGCCGCGCTCGACACGACGGGCGATGTCGCGCCAGCTCGCTCCGCGGACGCCGGAACGGTCGGCTGCGCCGTCGTCGTCGCAGGCGTACTGGTGCCGCCGCCCGATGTCGCCACGGTCTGTGCCTCGGTATTCGTTGTCTTGTCGCCGTCAGTCACAGTGCTCTTTTCCGCTTTGAGATCGATCGTTTGCCCACGCGTCTGCTTCGGCTTCGACCGCCGGGGACGGTTGGTCATCGCGTTTGCTCCATTTCTGCTGGCTTCGGCGCGTGGGATCGCCCGTTCCGCGCGCCGCACTCAATCGAGGCGTATTCGTCCTTCATTCGTGCGGGCCGTGCAAGCATCGTCTCGTTCCAACGATCAAACTAGGTTAGTCGATGCATTCGAAAAGCGAAGCAAGCCGGGCATCGGAAGAAATTATCGCATCGCGGCGAAGCACGGGCGACAGCGCCTCGGCGATTCGCCGCGACAGAGTGAGAATGGCGGGCATCGGTTGGAACAGCGTCGGCAGCCGCTCCGCGAGCCCGCAAAATGCTTCCGCCTGCCCCGCCGAAAGCACGAATACGGCGTCCGGCGCCGCGCCGCCGAGCACGGAAGCGACCGCCGCTTCGTCCGGTGCGAGCCGGATCATCTCATAGACCTCCCAGACGGCGTAGGGGATCGCCGCCGCGTCGAATGCCTCCTCCAGCGTGCCGGTCCGCGTTTTGCCCGCAGCGTAAAGCAGCGCGGTCTCGACGGAAAGACCGGCGGCATCGGCGAGGCGTGCGATGTCGGGCGCTGTCCCGCCGGCAACCCGCACGTCTGGAAAGCCCGCCCCGCGCGCCGCCTTGCCAGTTCGCTCGCCGACCGCGAAGACCGGCCGCGGATCGGCGGGAAAATGCCGGGCGAGGGCCGGCACGGCCCGGGCGCTGGTGACGGCGTAGCCGGCGAACGCTCCCTGCGGCGGCTCTTGGTCGAGCGGTCGCGCCGCTTCCAGCGGCAGGATCAGCGGCTGGTGGCCCCGCGCTTCGAGCGCTTCGGCGGTGCGCCTCGCTTCGTCGCGCTCGCGCAGGATCAGGACGCGCGCCATCGCGGACCTTGCGTTCGCTCGCGGCCGTTCACGTCGCCCAGCCGTCGAAGAAACCGGGTCCAGCCGCCTCAAGGACGTCGCGCCCGGCCAGCCGCCCGATGGCCTCGGCATCCGCAACGACGCCGCTGCGCCGGGTTTCGTGCATCCCGACGCCATCCGGCGTCAGGATCATGCCGTGCAGGGTCAGCGTGCCGTCGTCATGGCGCGTCGCATGCGCGGCGATCGGCGTCCGGCAGGAACCGTCGAGTTCGGCGAGGAAGGCGCGTTCGGCGGTCAATGCGTCGGTCGTCTCGGCATGCGCGATCGCCGCGACCAGCGTGTCGATCCTTGCATCGCCGATCCGGCTTTCGATGCAGATCGCGCCCTGACCCGGCGCCGGCGGAAACGCCGCGACGTCGAGAATGTCGGTGGCGACGTCGCTCATGTCCATGCGGTTGAGGCCTGCCAGCGCCAGCAGCGTCGCGTCGACCTGGCCTTCCCCGAGCTTGCGCAGGCGGCTTTGGACGTTGCCGCGAAAATTGATGATGTTGAGGTCCGGCCGCAGCCGTTTCAGCAGCGCCTGGCGCCGCAGCGAGGCGGAGCCGACCGTCGCGCCCTGCGGCAGATCGGCGATCGTGCGGCCGCTTCGCCCGATGAAGGCGTCGCGCACGTCCTCACGCGGCAGGAACGCCGATATCCTCAGGCCGTCCGGAATCGCTGTCGCCATGTCCTTGGACGAATGGGCGGCGAGATCGATCCGATCCTCCAGCAGCGCGGCCTCGATCTCCTTGGTGAACAGGCCCTTGCCGCCGACCTCCGACAGCGGCCGATCGAGAATGCGATCGCCGGAGGTCGAAATCACCGCGATCGCGAAAGCGTCCTCGGGCAGATCATGGGCGGCCATCAGCCGCGCCCGCACCTCGCTGGCCTGGGCCAACGCCAGTTGGCTGCCACGTGTCCCGATGCGGATAATGTCGTTCGTCCCCATAGATGCCCCTGTCGTTGCATCGCCCCGGCGTCGGCCGGCATGATCGTGCCCTTGCATAGGGGATCGGTCCCGCCGAAATCAATGGCGGCGGCGAGCCGGCGGCGGCGCTCTTCCATCTTGCGGCGAAGGCGGTAGAAGAACCGCTCGAAAGGAAGCTCCATGACCGGCACGCTGATCCTCGGCATCGAGACGAGCTGCGACGAGACCGCCGCGTCCGTTGTCGGCCGCGACGCGTCGGGCGCACCGGTGATATTTTCGAATGTCGTTCTTTCCCAGGTCGAGGAGCACGCCGCGTTCGGCGGCGTCGTGCCGGAGATCGCCGCGCGTGCCCATGTCGAGGCACTCGATGGCATCGTCCGAGCGGCGATGGTGGATGCGAACACAGGCTTCGGCGATCTGTCCGCGGTCGCCGCCACCGCCGGCCCCGGCCTGGTCGGCGGCCTGATCGTCGGTGCAATGACCGGCAAGGCGATCGCCGCGGCCACGGGCCTGCCCTTCATCGCGGTGAATCACCTCGAAGGTCACGCCCTCACCCCGCGCCTGACCGACCGCCTCGCCTACCCTTATCTCCTGCTGCTGGTCTCTGGCGGCCACAGCCAGATCGTCCTGGTCCGGGGATTGGGCGATTACGAGCGGTGGGGAACGACGATCGACGACGCGCTCGGCGAGGCCTTCGACAAGACAGCGAAGCTGTTGCGGCTTCCCCATCCCGGCGGCCCGAATGTCGAGCGGACGGCCGAAGGCGGCGACCCGAAGCGATTCGCCTTGCCCCGACCGCTGAAGGGCGAAGCCCGGCTCGACTTTTCCTTCTCCGGCCTCAAGACCGCGGTGCGGCTCGCCGCCGAGGCTGCCTCGCCCCTGTCGAGCAAGGACGTCGCCGATCTCTGCGCCAGCTTCCAGGCGGCCGCCGCCGACAGTCTCGGCGATCGCATTGGCCGGGCGCTGGCACGGTTTCGCGAAAGCTTTCCAGAGCTTGCCAATCCCGTCCTCGCGGTGGCCGGCGGCGTCGCGGCCAATCGCACGATCCGCGCCGCGCTGGAGGCCGAAGCCGCCAAGGCGGGCGTCCGGCTGGTGGCGCCACCGCTGGCGCTGTGCACCGACAACGCCGCGATGATCGCCTATGCCGGGCTGGAGCGCTTCGAGGCCGGGCTCCTCGACGGGCTCGACGCCCCGGTGCGTTCACGCTGGCCGCTCGACGAAAAGTCGCAGCCGATGGTCGGCTTCGGCCGGCGCGGAGCCAAGGCATGACGCGCTTCGCGATCGTCGGCGGCGGCGCCTGGGGCACGGCGCTCGGTTGTCTCTACGCTCGCGCCGGGCATCGCACGATGCTTTATGCCCGCGACGCTGAGACCGTGGCTGCTATCAACCGCGCGCATCGCAACGCACGCTATCTGCCGGATATCGGCCTCCCCGACAGCCTCGCCGCGACCAGCGACCCGGTCGAGGCGCTCGCCGGCGCCGACATCGTGCTCTTCGTCGTCCCGGCCCAGTCGCTGAGCGCCGCTACGGCCGAACTGGGTGGCCTGGTTCCGCCCGATGCGCTGGCCGTGCTGTGCGCCAAGGGCATCGAGCGCAGCACCGGCCGCTTCGCCTCGCAAATCTTCGCGCAAGCCCAGCCCGCCCAGCCGCTCGCGGTGCTCTCCGGCCCGAGCTTCGCCGCCGATGTCGCGCGCGGCCTGCCGACGGCCGTCACCATCGCCGCCGGCGAGCCTGCCCTCGCCGACCGCGCCGCGCGGCTTCTGTCGACCGAGACCTTCCGCTGCTATGCCGCCAGCGACGTCGTCGGCGTCGAGGCCGGTGGCGCGTTGAAGAACGTCATGGCGCTCGCCGCCGGCGCGGTGGTCGGTCGCGGCCTCGGCGCCTCGGCCCAGGCCGCGATCATCACCCGCGGCTTCGTCGAGCTGCGCCGCCTCGGCGCCGCGCTCGGTGGCCAGCCGGAGACGCTGATGGGCCTGTCCGGTCTCGGCGATCTGGTACTGACCTGCTCCAGCCCGCAATCGCGCAACTTCGCCTATGGAATGGCGCTTGGCCGGGGCGACGACCGCTCCGGGCTGAAGCTCGCCGAAGGCGTCTTCACCGCCGAAATCGCCGCCCGCCTGGCGCGCGACCTTGGCATCGACGCACCGATCATCGCGACCGTCGCGGCGATCCTGACCGGGGATCTCGATGTCGACGCCGCCGTGCAGTCGCTGCTCGCGCGGCCGTTGAAACGCGAATTCGATTGAATCAGACGCCGAGACCCTTACCCTTCGCCGCATTCGCCAGCTCGGATCAACTCAACCCACGCCGATCACAGGATTTTCCATGCTCTACGCCCTTCTTTGCGACGACAAGCCGGATTCGCTGCAGCTGCGCCTCGACAACCGCTCGGCGCATCTGGAATTTCTGAACGGCCTCGGCGACGCGCTGAAATTCGCCGGTCCGTTCCTCGACGGGAATGAAAAGCCCTGCGGCAGCCTCGTCGTCATCGAGGCGGACAGTCTGGGCGCGGCCCAGTCGATCGCCGCCGAAGACCCCTATGCCAAGGCCGGGCTGTTCGACAATGTCGCGGTTCGCCCCTGGAACTGGGCGATCAAGAACCCGGCTGCGGCTTAAGGCGAGGCGGACATGCGTTATTGGCTGTTCAAATCCGAGCCCAACAAATGGTCCTTCGACCACCAGAAAAAGGTCGGCGCCAAGGGCCAGGAATGGGACGGGGTCCGCAGTTACCAGGCCCGCAACTTCATGCGCGACATGGAGATCGGCGACCGCGGCTTCTTCTACCATTCCAACGAGGGCAAGGAGGTCGTCGGCATCGTCGAGATCATCGCCGAGGCCCATCCGGACTCCACCGCCAAGGATGGAAAATGGGAGTGCGTCGACATCAAGGCGCTCATGGACATGCCCCAGCCCGTCACGCTGGACGCCGTCAAGGCGGAGCCGAAGCTGACAGACATGGTGCTGGTCAACAATTCGCGGCTCTCCGTCCAGCCGGTCGAGCCATCGGAGTTCCGGCTGATCTGCGAGATGGGCGGGCTCGATCCCGACACCGCGATGACGGGCTGAGCTGCGGTCGCGGGGCTCCAAAATGCTGAAGCCCGACGATCGCGATTTCGAAGTCTTCGTCCTCGCCAACACGGCGGTGTTTTGCCCGCCGCATGTGCCGGAAATCCGGCTGCGGCTGGCCGACGAGGCGCATGACCTCTGGCTGAAGACCGAGGAAGAACTCGAGGCAATCTGCCTGTCGCCGCCGTTCTGGGCGTTTGCCTGGGCCGGCGGCCAGGCGCTCGCCCGCTTCCTCCTCGACCATCCCGAGCAGATCGCCGGGCGCCGGGTCGTCGACTTCGCCACCGGTTCCGGCCTCGTCGCCATCGCCGCCGCCAAGGCCGGCGCGGCCAACGTTACGGCGATCGACGTGGATCCCTTCTGCCGCAGCGCCGTTCGGCTCAACGCCGCGCTCAACGGCGTCGACCTTCCCTTCGACGATAGCGACCCCGTCGGTAGGCCGCTCGACGCGGACATCCTGCTCGCCGGGGACGTCTTCTACGACGCCGCCATGGCCGCCGCCGTGGTGCCCTGGTTCGATCGTCTCGCTCGCGACGGCCTCACCGTCCTCGTCGGCGATCCGGGCCGCGCCTATCTGCCGGCCGATCGCGTCGAACACCTCGCGCGTTACGAGGTGCCGGTCACCCGCGCTCTGGAGGACGCCGAGGTCAAGCGCACCACCGTCTGGCGGTGGCGCGCGGGCTGACGAAACAGGCGCCGGGCGCCGACGCCGCGCCCTTCTCCCTCATCCCGAGGTACGAGCGAGGCAAGCCTCAAAGGGCGAGGGAGACGCCGACAGTCATCGGTCTCGCGCTCAACGCGTGACGATCAACCGCGTCCCGGGCCCCAGCAGCGGCGCAAGCCGCAGCATGTCCCTCGGCGCCACCGCGACGCAGCCTTCGGTCGGCGGGAAGCCTTCCCTGGCGATGTGGAGAAAGATCGCACTGCCGCGGTGACGGGCGCGGGTGCTGATGTTCCAGTCGAGCACCACGACGAAATCGTAGAGCCGATCGGCCCGGGCGAGGCTTTCGGCGCTTGCGGAAAACGGCGAGCGGACATGGCGGTTGTAGGCGGGATGGGTCGGCGCGTCGCACCACAGATCGACCCCCGATCGCACACCGCGAATCGGCAATCGCGCCGCCGGCCGCGCCATCCGGCCTTGCCGATGCCAAGCCGACAGCAGCCGCATCGAGGCCACGGGGGTGGCGCCGTCGCCCTCGCGTTTGAAGATCGTCGTGCCGGTCCGGCCCAGCGCGCAGGGAATGCGCAGGGAGCCGGCCGCGAGAATACCGCGCGTTCCCGATCCGGGGGCCCGGCGGACCGCGATCACACTATTTTTTCCCATGATTTGCCTTTTTTTCCTGACTTTCCTTGCAATCGGCCCATTTGTCGTCACGAATTGTTACAAGCTCGAATGTGCGCCGCCCTTTCTTACGGCCATCCTTGAGAAAAGAACCGAACGGCTGAATCGCATGACCGCACGCAGCATCCTCATCGTCGACGACGACGACGACCTCCGGCAGACCCTCGCCGAGCAGCTTTCGCTGCATGAGGAGTTCGCCGTCCTGCAAGAGCCCACAGCGACGAAAGGAATCAATACGGCCAGAGCCGGATTGATCGATCTCGTAGTCATGGATGTCGGTCTGCCCGACATGGACGGACGCGAGGCCGTCAAGGTTCTGCGCAAGGGCGGCTTCAAGGCGCCGATCATCATCCTGACCGGCCAGGACACCGATTCCGACACGATTCTCGGGCTCGAAGCCGGCGCCAACGATTATGTCATCAAGCCCTTCCGTTTCGCGGTGCTGCTCGCCCGTATCCGCGCGCAATTGCGCCAGCACGAACAGAGCGAGGATGCCACCTTCCAGGTCGGTCCTTACGTTTTCAAGCCTAGCCAGAAACTGCTGCTCGACGAGAAGGGCGGCAAGATCCGCCTGACCGAGAAGGAGACGGCGATCATCCGCTATCTCTATCGCGCCGACCGCCGGGTCATCACGCGGGACGTTCTCCTGGAGGAGGTCTGGGGCTACAATTCGGGCGTCACCACCCATACGCTCGAAACCCATGTCTATCGCCTGCGCCAGAAGATCGAGCCCGATCCGTCAAACGCCCGGATACTGGTCACGGAGTCCGGCGGCTACAAGCTCGTCCCCTAAGCCGCTTCAGCGATCTCGCAATGTCCCTCGTTTCTTCTTGTGCCGGGTCGAGGGGCATCGCCTCGCGCTATAGACTTGCGGTTTCGTTTCGCTTTCTCTCTACCCTTCATTAAAAGGCTCCGTTAACGGTGGCGCAGGAACAGCCGAGCGATCACGGCCAACCCGACCGCCGGGAAAAACCGCGCATCGGACGCTGGATCAAGGCCATCAAGGCCGCGACGCAGGCTAGGAAAACGGTACTCCGACGAGATGAGCCTTGAAAGCGACATCGCGATCCTTAGAAACGTGCCGCTGTTCGAAGGCTTGGCGAACGACCAATTGCGTCTCCTCGCCTTCGGGGCCGAGCGCCGGCGCCTGGCCGCCGGGGAAATCGTCTTTCGCCAGGATGCGCAGGCGGATGCCGGTTTCGTCATTGCCTCCGGCACTGTTGCGCTCGCTCGGCAAGGAGGCAGCCAACAGAAGATCGTCGGGGTGTATGGACCGGGGACGCTGCTCGGCGAACTCGCATTGATCACCGCGACCACCCGGCCTGCCAACGCCAAGGCGGAGACCGATTGCGAACTGCTCAGGATAACCCGGTCGCTGTTTCGGCGCATGCTGGAGGAATACCCCGAATACGCCGCCGGCCTGCATGAACGGCTGAAGGTTCAGTTCGCCGACATGACCCGGCAGATCCTCGCGCTCGAGGAACGGTTCTCAGGATAGATGTCGCGGACCCTGCGAGACGATCGCCCGCCGCCGCATGGCCGAGCGATTTGTCACAACATGAAGGTCGCGGTCACCGGGACATGGTCCGACGGGCGCTCCCAGCCTCTCGCGTCGCTGAGCACATCGATGGCGGAAAGCGCCGGCGCGAGATCGGCCGACCCCCAGACATGGTCGAGCCGCCGGCCGCGGTTCGACGTCGCCCAGTCCTTGGCGCGGTAGCTCCACCAGGTGAACACCGTCTCCTCCATCGGAATGTGATGGCGCATCAGGTCGATCCATTTGCCGTCGTCCCGCGCCCTGAGCAGCCCCTCGCATTCGATCGGCGTGTGCGACACCACCTTCAAAAGCTGCTTGTGCGACCACACGTCGGTCTCGAACGGCGCGATGTTGAGATCGCCGACAAGCAATGACGAGACGCCCGGCTCCGCCTCGGCGCCGATCAGCCGCATCTCCTCGATGAAATCGAGCTTGTGGCGGAATTTCGGATTGATCGCCGGATCCGGCTCGTCGCCGCCGGCGGGGACGTAGAAATTATGCACCCGCACGCGGCGCTCGCCGACCCTGAGCCGCGTCGACAGGTGCCTTGCGTCGCCGATGGCGCAAAAATCCTGCCGGACGATGTCGTCGAAAGGCTGTCTCGAGACGGTCGCGACGCCGTGATAGCCTTTCTGTCCGTGGATCGCGATGTGTTCATAACCGAGCGCCCGGAACGCCTTTTCGGGAAACTGGTCGTTCGGGCATTTGGTTTCCTGCAGGCACAAGACGTCCGGCGCGGTCTCCGTCAGAAAGCGCTCGACCAGCGGCATGCGCAGCCGCACCGAGTTGATGTTCCAGGTGGCGATCTTGAAGGACATGGGCGGGGATTCCGGCTTGAAGGACGGAACGGGCATATGGGGCCGGTCGCCGGCTCGCAACCCTTGCCGACCGCGATTTGCCGCACTTGATGCGCGAAGCCGTTTCGCGAGTTGTCCGCTCCAACGCCGCAACTCATCCCGTGGGCCGCAGCGAGCCCCGATGCCGCGGGTGTTCAAGACCAGACAAGCCGCGGTGGAATTTGACGACGAAGGCAACCTGACCATAGGTTTGCCACATAATGACAGAAATGATCCAGTCTTTCTGAAAACGGACCACGTAATGCCCATGTTCACCCGCAACTTCGGCCGGCCTCTTTCGAACCGCCGCTTCGGCCGGGTTGCATTTGGAAGGATAAGTTTTCTTATTCTGTTCCTACCGCTGAATGTCGGGCAGATCGCGGACGCAGCCCCGGCACCGACTCCGGACGGCTTCACCTTGGAACTGCGTTCGGACACGCATCTGGCGCCGGGAGGTGTTTCTGCGAAGAAAGCGCCCGTCTCTTCAGCCGAACCCCGTCTTGCCCTGACTCCCCCGAACCCAGAACGTCCGTTCATGTCGAGGACTTGCCTCGAGGCGTTGACCCGCCTGCGCGAGTCGGCCAAGGGAAGCCCGCTGATCGACCCCCAGGAAAACCAGGCCGTGCTGATGAAGGCGATCGACCATGCGATTGCCGTTTGCTCGAAAGAAATTCGCCGCAAGCGCAATTAGTATATTCGCGCTGCACGCAACGCAAAATACATTTTAATAGACATCGAAACAAATTCTGGATATGCCTTTAGGGCATTATCGGAGTTTTTCTTGATGATTGGAGGGGCATCCCATGGCGACCATTATCGAGACGACCGACGCTGCCAATGGCACCGGCACGACTTATTCGCTGTCCATCAATGATTTCTTCCGCGGCAATCTGACGGCCGGCGATTCCGACTGGGTGGCCGTGAATCTGGTGGCCGGCCAGACCTACACGATCGGCATGGTCGGTATTGGCGCGCTCGATACCAGCGTGGACGACACCCTCGTTCGACTGCGCGACGCAGCCGGAACCCTGATAGGATCGGACGATGACAGCGGACCTGGGCTGTTCAGTAATCTGACGTTCACTGCCGCGACCTCCGGCACCTACTATATCGACGCGCAAGCCTTCAGTGGTACTGATGTCGGCGGCTACGGCCTCTCGATCGTCACGGGCAGCGGCGCCAGCTACGATGTCGCGATGGGAGCCGGCGCCCTCTACCGTCCCGATGCCTCGTGGAGCGCCACGCCCGCGACCGCTGCGACGGTGACCTGGGGCGTCCGGGCGACGGGTTCCGGCCGCAACGCCGAGCCGCTCGAAATTCTGACCGCGGCTCAGACCGCGGCGACGCAACAAGGCCTCGGGATGTTCAGCGATGTCGCCGGGCTTACCTTCCAGCAGGTCAATCCCGGCGGCACGACCGATAGCGCCACAATGCTGTTCGCCGGCTACACCTCCACGACCGACGGCGCTGGCGCCTACGCCTATTATCCCGGAAGCACGGCCGCAACGGCTAACGCCGGTGACGTCTGGCTC
Source organism: Aurantimonas sp. A3-2-R12 (assembly GCF_036016755.1). Taxonomy (NCBI): domain Bacteria; kingdom Pseudomonadati; phylum Pseudomonadota; class Alphaproteobacteria; order Hyphomicrobiales; family Aurantimonadaceae; genus Aurantimonas; species Aurantimonas sp. A3-2-R12. Next base: position 138,221 of record NZ_JAYXIH010000004.1, read on the forward strand.
AACAACACCTCGGTATCCCAGAGCTCGCTGCCCCCCGGCGGCTACAGCTTCTTTGCCCTGCTGCACGAGACGGGACACGCCGTCGGCCTGGCCCATCCCGGCGACTACAATGCCGCTCCCGGGGTTACCATTACCTATAACACTTATGCGCAGTTTCGTGAGGACTCCCATCAGTACTCCGTCATGAGCTATTTCGACGAATCGAACACGACTCAAACGTTCAGCAGCTATCCCGATACGCTTCTCCTCTACGACATCTACGCGTTGCAACAGCTCTATGGCGTCAACGCGTCGACACGGGCCGGACACACCGTCTATGGCTTCAATTCCACAGCCGGCGGTGTCTACGATTTCACCACCAATACCGACCCTGTGATGAGCATCTGGGATGGCGCCGGGATCGATACGCTGGACGTCTCCGGCTTCGCGAACGACCAACGCATCACCCTAGTCGAAGGAGAGTTCTCCAATATCGGCGGGCTGGTCGGCAACGTATCGATCGCCATCGGCGCAGTCATTGAAAATGCCCGTGGCGGCGCCGGTAATGATACCGTCCTCGGCACTGATGGCGGGAACAGCCTCTCGGGCAACGGCGGCGCTGACAACATTCACGGCCGCGGCGGCAACGACGCCCTTTACGGCGGCGCTGGCGACGACAAACTGACCGGCGGGGCCGGCAGCGACATCCTCGACGGCGGCGCCGGTACGGACGCAGCGGATTACTGGGGAGCGGCTAGCGGCGTGCAGGCAGATCTGCTTGGGATTTACGCAGGAACCGGCGACGCGGCCGGCGATACCTACGTTTCGATCGAAAACCTCCTCGGCACTCAATATGGCGACACATTTCTTGGGTCGAACGGCGCCAACACCTTCGATGGACAGGATGGAGTCGACAATCTCTACGGCCGCGACGGCAACGACAATCTCTACGGCGGCGGCGGCAATGACAATCTGGACGGCGGGCCTGGCGCCGACTATCTCGACGGCGGTCTGGGCTTCGACTTCGCCTATTACACTCAGGCCACTGCCGGCGTGCGCGCCGACCTGTCCAATGCCGTCTCAGGTCTCGGCGATGCGGCCGGCGACACGTTCAATTTCGTCGACGGCATCATCGGCAGCCAATTCGCCGACACGCTGTTCGGCGATCAGTGGAGCAATATCCTCTACGGCTTGGCGGGCGCTGACAATCTCTACGGCCGCGACGGCTTCCTGGATTATCTCTACGGCGGCGATGGAAATGATAATCTCGAGGGCGGCAACGGCGCCGATTATCTCGATGGCGGCGCCGGGTTTAATTCGGTCTACTACACGTCCAGCACGACGGTGCGGGTCGACATCTCCAATGTCACTGCGAGCACCGGCGGCGAGGCGCAGGGCGATACGTTCAACCTGATCAACAACATCGTCGCCAGCCAGTTCTCCGACATTCTCTATGGCGACATGTGGAGCAACGTCATTTACGGGCTCGGTGGCAACGATGTCATCGATGGCGGCGGCCTCAACGACGTCATCTATGGCGGCGACGGCGCCGACTGGTTCATCTTCACGCCCGGCGCCGGCTCCGACACGCTGGCCGATTTCGCCGACAATTCTGACCGGATCGACCTGCGCAGCTTCGGCTTTTCCAGCGCCAACGCCGCGCTTGCCTTCGCCACCGATACCGGGACCGGCGTGCGCTTCGACTTCACCGACGGCTCGCAGCTCAATGTCTATAATGTCGCCAATGTCTCTGACCTGCAGAACGACATCATCTTCGCCTGAGGCGGAGAAAGCGCAGGATACAGAACGGGCCGCCCCCAAAGGCGGCCCCGGTGACGGTAGACGGATGAAACGGCGCCTTAATTGCCGGTCTGGCCCTGGGCGATCGCCGTATACGGGATCTTGAAGGCGGAATCCTTGATATCGCCGCCCTTCTTGACGTTGTAGATCATCACCGTGGTGTCCTTGCCCTGCTGGTCTCGGATCGTCCACTGCTTGAGCTCATTGGATTTCGGGTCGAACATCATGGTGATGCGCGAATTGCCGAACACCGATTTGTCGCCCATGACAATGGTGGTGAGATCGGGCTCTTCCTTGACGTTCTGGATATTTGCCGCCGAAAGGTCGATTCGCCGGTTGAGCAACAGCTTCAGCGGGGTCTTCGACAGGGGATAGACATCCCACGTGTTCAGCTTCTTGTTGTTGACCGCGACGTTGGAGCCGTCGGAAATTACCCGGAGCGGCGTTCCCGAATAGTCGAAGCGGACCTTGCCGGGCCGTTCGATGTAGAATTTGCCCTCGGTCTGCCGGCCGTTCGGATCAAACTGCATGAAGGTCCCATGCATTGAGGGAATGCCGGAGAAATGGTCGGCGATCTTCTGTGCCGCGGCGCTCGACTGGGCCGCCGCCGGACCTGCCGAGAGCGGCGCGAGGGCCGCTGCCGCGATGAATGCCGAGGCCACGCCGCGAACGAGCGCTGCGCGGAAGGATCGGTGGACTGTATCGTTGTTCGCCATGGTGATGGAGGCTTCCCTTATTCCGAAGTCTGCCCTTCGTGTCGCCGACCCAGATAGGGCGCGACGCGGATTTCGTCTCGCCCCTTCATGTCGGGTCGTATCATTCGACCCGCAATAGGGCGCCCCAATGGCGAAAACCTAACCATTTCGTCATCGATCACATGCGGTCGTCTTCCGTCGGCACCAGAATCTCGCGCTTGCCGGCGTGGTTTGCCGCGCCGACGATCCCTTCCCGCTCCATCCGCTCGATGATCGAGGCGGCGCGGTTGTAGCCGATCGACAGGCGTCTCTGGACATAGGAGGTCGAGGCCTTGCCGTCGCGTAACACGATCGCCACCGCCTGATCGTAGAGGTCGGCGCCTTCATCGACCTCCCCGCCGCCACCGCCGCCGGACGACCCGGAGTCGCCGTCCTCGTCCTCGTCCTCCAGGATCGAGTCGAGATAGTCGGGCACGCCCTGGCTTTTCAGATGCGCGACGATCTGCTCGACCTCGCTGTCATCGACGAACGGACCGTGGACGCGCTGGATGCGGCCGCCACCGGCCATGAACAGCATGTCACCCATGCCCAGCAGCTGCTCGGCGCCCTGCTCCTGCAGGATGGTGCGGCTATCGATCTTCGAGGTCACCTGGAAGGAGATGCGGGTCGGGAAGTTCGCCTTGATCGTGCCGGTGATGACATCGACCGAGGGCCGCTGCGTCGCCATCACCACATGGATACCGGCGGCACGGGCCATCTGCGCCAGGCGCTGCACGGTGCCTTCGATGTCCTTGCCGGCGACCATCATCAGGTCGGCCATCTCGTCGATGATGACGACGATGTAGGGCAGCGGCTCGAGATCGAATTCCTCGGTCTCGAAGATCGGCTCGCCGGTCTCGCGGTCGAAGCCGGTCTGGACCGTGCGCGAGATCGTCTCGTTCTTCTCCAGCGCGCTTTTCACGCGAGCGTTGAAGCCGTCGATGTTGCGGACGCCCACCTTCGACATCTTGCGGTAGCGGTCCTCCATTTCGCGGACCGTCCATTTCAGCGCGACGACCGCCTTTTTAGGATCGGTCACCACCGGGGCGAGCAGGTGCGGAATGCCGTCATAGACCGACAGCTCCAGCATCTTCGGATCGATCATGATCATCCGGCATTCCTGCGGCGTCAGCCGGTAGAGCAGCGACAGGATCATGGTGTTGATCGACACCGACTTGCCGGAGCCGGTGGTGCCGGCGACGAGAAGATGCGGCATCTTGGCGAGATCGGCGATCACAGGCTCGCCGCCGATGGTCTTGCCGAGGGCGAGCGCCAGCTTGCTCTTGTTCTGGGTGAAGGTCTCCGAGCCGATCATCTCGCGGAAATAGACGGTCTCGCGGCGCTGGTTCGGCAGTTCGATGCCGATGGCGTTCTTGCCGGGAATGACGGCGACGCGCGCGGCGATGGCGCTCATCGAGCGAGCGATGTCGTCGGCCAGGCCAATGACCCGTGACGACTTGATGCCCGGTGCCGGTTCGAGTTCGTAGAGCGTCACCACGGGACCGGGGCGCACCTCGATGATCTCGCCCTTGACGCCGAAATCTTCCAGCACTCCTTCGAGCAGACGGGCGTTCTCCTGCAGCGCTTCCGGCGACAGGGTAGAATCGCGGCTACGCGGCTTCGGCGGCGTCAGGAAATCGATGGAGGGCAGTTCGAAGCGGACGGGATCGGCGACCGTCGTCGCCGGCTTCAGGGCGACGGCCCGGCCCGAGCCGCCGCGCAGCCGCTGTTGCTCGGCGGTGACGGTTGCCTGCGGCACGACGCGCACGCCCGGATCGACCGGCTGGTGCGGCGCGCCTTGGCTGGATCGCGCTTGGCGTCCCGGGGCCGGACGGCCGGATGCCCCAGCCGCGCCGTCCGGAAGCTCGTCCTTCGCGGCCTTGCGGCCGGGAAAGGCGACGATGTTGCCGGACAAGAGCCCACGCCAGCCGCCGCCCTCTTCGGGGATCGGCGCCGCGTTGGGCGACACCCGGTCACCGGGACGGACGATCATGGCGTCGTCATCGCTAAAGTCGCCATCCGCGAAATTGCGCTCTTCGCTATTATCCGTTTCGTCCCAAGGCATTGCGGAGCCAGCGTCGAGTTCCGCGCGCCCATCATCGGCATCCGCCTCGTAATAGTTTTCCATGTGCTCGGGCTGGGACACGCGGATCGAGCGGCGGTCGCCGTGCCCTTGCGCCGGGTAGGGGGAGAAATCCTCGTCGTTGTCGCGCCAATTGGCGAAGCCGTCGCCGAATTCCTTCGACGCGCGGGCCTCGCGGCGGGCGGCGAGACGCCGGCCGATGGCGGATTTCGCCGAATAGGCGGTATGCGCCAATGCTCCGAAGAACAGCGCCAGGCGGCCTTCCCCCTCGCCGTCATCCTCGTCGTCTGCTTCGACCACCGAGGCCTTGCGACGGCGGCTTGTGACCGGTGCCGGACGGCGTCGATCGATCACCCCGGCGCCGTTGAGGAACAGCCAGGTCGCCGGCGCGGCGATCATCAGCGCAAGCACGATCGCGAGGAAGCCTTGCGGATACGCCCCGGTGGCCAGCGCCGGAAATTTCAACACGAGGTCGCCGGCGACGCCGCCAAGGCCGATCGGCAGGGGCCAGCCCGCTGGCGCCGGCAGACAGCCGAGAGCGGCCGCGGCCAATACGGTCCCGGCAACCGCATACCAGGCACGCCGCCAGATATGGTCGATCGCATGGCCGGACATCAAAATCAGTCCCCAGATCGCTGGGAGAACCACGAGCAGCGCCGCGGCAAGGCCGAAAATCTGCATGGCGAGGTCGGCGACGATAGCGCCGGAGGGGCCCGCCCAGTTCTCCACCATGTTCTGATTGGACTGGCTGAGCGAGGGGTCGCTCACACTCCAGGTCGCGAAGGCGACGCCGAGATAGCCCGCCAACGCGATCAGCGCGGCGCCGGCGCCGATTTCGCCCTGCCGCCGAAGGAATGTCGTTTCGCTGCCGCCTGGCGCCGTGGTTGCCATCTGACCCTGCCTGTCTTGTCCAACGCGGATCGTGCCTTCGAGCCGGCCCGCTGCTTGCGGCCAGATTAGGGAGCCGAGGTTAAGACCCGTTTAAGCTTAAGACCGCCTTACGATCAGAATGCCTGTCAGATGGATCAGCGGGAACTTGCGATGACCAAAATCATCCGCCACACTTATCAATGATCGAACAGGAAGGCATGATCATGGACATCCGGCACGAGGCAGACGGCACCAAGGGCCGATTTACGACCGGCGAAGGCGACAGCGAAATGACCTATGTCAGGGTCGGCGAGACCCTCGTCATCTTCGATCACACTTTCGTTCCAGACCGATATCGTGGCCAGGGGTTGGCGGGGAAACTGCTCGCCGCCGGGGTCGATTGGGCCCGCGCCGAGAATTTGAAGGTGATTCCGCAATGCCCCTTCGCCCGGACCGAATTCGATCGCAAGCCGGAATATCGCGACGTTCTGAAGGAGTGAACCCTCCGCCACCGCCTTGTCGCAAACCCGGTGATCGAACCCTTCTCTTGAAAACGAAAGAGGCAGGCGCTGACCGCCTGCCTCTCATCATGTGGTGGGACGAAGTTGTCCGATCAGGAGTGGTAGGCCGCCTCGCCATGATAGACGAGATCGAGGCCTTCGCGCTCCTGCTCCAGCGTCGGGCGCAGGCCGACGACGAGATCGACGATCTTGAAGAGGATCGCCGAGACCACGCCACCCCAGACCAGCGTGACCAGCACACCAACGATCTGGGCCCAGACCTGGGCCCCCATCGACACGCCATCGGCCAAACCGACGCCGCCCAGCGACGAGGCGGTGAAGATGCCCGTGCCAACCGCGCCGATGATGCCGCCGATGCCATGGATGCCAAAGACGTCGAGGCTGTCGTCATACTGGAACTTGTTCTTCACCACCGAGACGAAGAAGTAGCAGCCGGCGCTGGCAAGCCCGCCGAGGACGATCGCGCCGACCGGCCCGATCGTGCCACAGGCCGGCGTGACAGCGACAAGACCAGCAACTATGCCGGAGGCCCCGCCCAGCATGGAGGCCTTACCGCGCATCATGGTTTCGATGACGCACCAGGTGAGCAGCGCACCGGCAGTGGCGGTGAAGGTGTTCACCATGGCGAGCACTGCGACGCTTGTCGATTCGAGATTCGAACCCGCGTTGAAGCCGAACCAGCCGACCCACAGGATCGAGGCGCCGACCATGGTCAGCGTCATAGAGTGCGGGGCCATCATGTCCTTGCCGAGGCCGGTTCGCTTGCCGACAAAGAGGCACCCCATCAACGCGGCGATGCCGGCGTTGATGTGCACAACGGTGCCGCCCGCAAAGTCGAGCGCGCCTACGCCGCCGGACAGGACGCCGTTGAAGATCAGGCCAGAACCGTCCCAGACCATATGCGCGATCGGGAAGTAGGCGAAGGTCAGCCACAGCACGGTGAACAGCACCACCGCGGAGAACTTGATGCGTTCGGCGAAGGCGCCGACGATCAGCGCCGGGGTGATCATCGCGAAGGTCATCTGGAAGGCGATGAACAGATATTCGGGCAAGGCCACGCCATCGGTGAAGGTCGCCGCCGTCGAATCGACCGTCACGCCGGCGAGGAACAGCTTGCCGAGACCGCCCCAATAGGGGCTGGTGCCGCCGCCGAAGGCGAAGGAATAGCCCCACACGACCCAGACGATGATGGCGACGCCGGAGATCACGGTGCACTGCATCAGCACCGACAGCATGTTCTTGGCTCGCACCAGGCCGCCATAGAACAGGGCGAGGCCGGGCATGAGCATGAACAGGACGATCAGTGTGGCCGTCATCATCCAGGCGACATCGCCCTTGTCGACCGTGGGAGCTACGGCCTCGGTCGCCGCGGCGGCCGCATCGGCGGCCGGCGCGGCGGCATCCTGGGCGAAGGCCGCCGTGGCGGCGAGCCCGGCCAGCAGGGAGCCGGCAAATAGGAGTTTCTTGATATTCATGGGTGGTCGGTCCCCTTAGAGTGCGTTCGCGTCGACTTCGCCCGTCCGAATGCGGACGGCCTGGTCGATGCCGAAGACGAAGATTTTGCCGTCGCCGATCTGGCCGGTCTTGGCGGCGGCCTGAATCGCCTCGACCGCCGGCTCGACCATGTCGAGCGCAACGGCGATCTCGATCTTCAGCTTGGGCAGGAAGCTCACCGCGTATTCGGTGCCGCGATAGATTTCGGTATGGCCTTTCTGACGGCCATATCCCTTCACCTCGGTGACGGTGAGGCCCTGGATGCCGATGCCGGTCAGCGCCTCGCGCACTTCGTCCAGCTTGAATGGCTTGATGATCGCCATCACGATTTTCATGTTCACCTCGAACCTTGGACGGCCGCGGGAGCGCCGCCGTGTTGAGCATCACTCGCCGGAGCAGCATGCCCGCGACGATGACTGACCTTCAGGAATCAAGGTTTGTGCCAAACGGAAGCCGCGCCACCGTTCGGTCTTATTTTGCAGTGCGAAACGGCGGCTTCCACCGGCGTTGCCCGCCGGTTGGACGGGCTCAGCGCCGCTTAAAAGCGTGGCAAAAACCGCAAATCTGGCTGAAAATTAGGCAGACGGGGCGCGCCGGGGACGGATCAGCCCTTCCTGCGCCACCGATGCGACCAGCGTTCCGTCGCGGGCGAACAGCGAGCCACGGGTGAGACCCCGCGCGCCTGACGAGGACGGGCTGTCCTGCGAATAGAGCATCCAGTCGGAGACCTTCACCGGGCGGTGAAACCACATGGCATGGTCGAGGCTGGCCGCCTGGATGCGTTCGTCGAACACCGACAACCCATGCGCGAACAGCGAGGTGTCGAGGAGGGTCATGTCGGAGAGGTAGGCAAGAACCGCCGCGTTCAGGTTGCGATCGTCGCCGATCGGGCTAGCGCAGCGGACCCAGACCTGTTGCACCGGCTCCAGCTTGTCGCGGGTCAGATAATGGTCGAAGGAGACCGGCCGGAACTCGATCGGCCGGGGCCGCAGCCAATAGCGGCGCACCGGCTCAGGCGCCCGTTTCAGGATCGTTTCCTTGAGATCGTCGCCATGCGGGAGATCGTCGGGACCGGGAACGTCCGGCATCGTCACCTGGTGGTCGTGCCCGTCCTCGTCCTTCTGGAAGGAGGCCGACAGCGAGAAGATCGCGTGGCCATGCTGGATCGCGACGACGCGCCGGGTGGTGAAGGAGCCGCCATCGCGAATCCGGTCGACATCGTAGATGATCGGCGCTGCGGGGTCGCCCGGACGCATGAAATAGGAATGCAGCGAATGACAATGGCGGTCGGCGGGGACGGTACGTTGGGTGGCGACCAGCGCCTGGGCGATCACCTGGCCGCCGAAAACCCGCTGCCAGCTCTGATCCGGACTGATGCCACGAAACAGATTTTCTTCGATGCGTTCGAGATCGAGGATATGGAGGAGCTTTTCAACGGCCTCGGTCATCCTAATCTACTCCCCAGTCGCGGGGAGCCACGCACCCCTTCGCCTTTCGCGGCGTTGCACCAATATACCGGGCGTGGTCAACCGGTTTTAGCGATCCGCACCGACCGCGCCGCACGAGGGGCGCGAGCAAGGAGACTTCGATGTCCGACACCAGAGCCGCGACGACAGCCGCCGAGCAGGCCGACATCGTCATCGCCGGAGCCGGCTATGTCGGCCTGACGACGGCGGTGGCGATCGCCGACGCCGCGCCGCATCTCAAGATCGTCCTGGTCGACGCCGCGCCTGAAGGGGTCTGGAAGAAGGATGGCCGCGGCTCCGCCGTGGCAGCCGCCGCCGTGCGGATGCTGGAGCGGCTTGGCATCTGGGAAAAGGTCAAGGACGAGACGCAGCCAATCACCGAGATGATCGTCACCGATTCACGCACCTCCGACCCCGTCCGTCCGGTGTTTCTCACCTTCGGGGGCGAGGCCAAGCCGGGCGAGCCGTTTGCGCACATGCTGCCGAACACCGCCCTCAACGGCGCCCTGCGCGAGCGCGCGAAAGCGCTCGGCATCGACATCCGGCAAGGCATGGCCGTGTCGGGCATCGACCGGCAGATGGCGGCGATCCGCGTCGCCCTCACCGGCGGCGGAACGGTCGACGCGCGGTTGCTGATTGCCTGTGACGGTGTCCGCTCGACGATCCGCGACATGGCCGGCATCCACACCGTCCACTGGGATTATGGCCAATCCGGCATCGTCGCCACCGTCGCCCACGAGCGCCCGCACGAAGGCCGGGCGGAGGAGCATTTCCTGCCCTCCGGGCCGTTCGCCATCCTGCCGCTCAAAGGCAACCGGTCTTCACTCGTCTGGACCGAGCCGACCCGCGAGGCCGAGCGTCTGGTCAACGCCGACGAGATGCTGTTCGATCACGAACTCGAACAGCGCTTCGGCCACAAGCTCGGCGCGCTGACCGTCGAGGGCGGCCGCCGTGCGTTTCCGTTGGGACTCACGCTGGCGCGCGATTTCGTGAAGCCGCGGATCGCGCTCGCGGGCGATGCCGCCCACGGCATCCACCCGATTGCCGGCCAGGGCCTCAATCTCGGCTTCAAGGACGCTGCGGCGCTGGCCGAGACGATCGTCGAGGCAGACCGTCTTGGCCTCGATATCGGAGCGCTCGACGTTTTGGAGACCTATCAGCGCTGGCGGCGCTTCGACACCGTCCAGATGGGCATCACCACCGATGTCTTGAACCGCCTGTTTTCCAACGACAACCCGTTGCTGCGGGCGGCCCGCAGCTTCGGACTGTCGCTGGTCGACCGCGCCCCGCCGCTGAAGGACTTCTTCATCGGCCAGGCCGCCGGCCTGTCGCGCGGGCCATCGCCGCGTCTTCTCAAGGGCGAGGCGATCTGAGGCCGCCCGGCCGCGCGTCCCAGACCAATCTGGAACGATCCTGTCGCTAAGTACGTCCGGGGCAGGAAATTCTTTCTCCTTGCACTGCGACAAGGCAATCGACGCCGCCGCTGAACGGCGCGATTCGGCTTATCTATCATCGACCGAACACTGGCCCGGCCCATTGGCCCGCATGGACCAGCGACAAGGGAGATGACAATGGCGAAGGACCACCGCGCCGGATCGAAGGTCCGGGGTGACAAGCTTCCGGCGATCCTGATGGCGAACCATCTCCTCGACGGAGACGTGGTGTTCCTCGCCGAGACAGGCTGGACGCTCGACCCGTCCAAGGCTCGCGTCGCCTTCGACGCCGAAACCGCCGAGGCAATGGACGGCGAAGGCAAGGCGGCCTTCGCGGCGAATGTCGTGGTCGACCCTTATCTCGTGCCGGTCGACCTGCACGGCACCGGCCTTCCGGTGGCCCGGCATTTCCGCGACGCGATGCGCCAGAAGGGTCCGTCCATTCACCCGGACATGGGCAAGCAAGCCGACTACCCGACGCCCGCCTGAACGCTTGACGAGAGGCGACAGGCCAAAGCGCCCGGCGCCTTCCACAGCACCATCAAAGGATACGATCATGTATCGCTACGACGAATTCGACGAGCGTTTCGTGCGCGAGCGGGTCGCCCAGTTCCGCAGTCAGGTGGAGCGGCGTCTCAACGGCTCGCTGTCGGAAGATGAATTCAAGCCGCTGCGTTTGAAGAACGGGCTCTATCTGCAGCTTCACGCCTACATGCTGCGGATCGCGGTGCCCTACGGCACGCTGAATGCGCGCCAGCTGCGCCAACTGGCACACATCGCCGACACCTACGACAAGGGCTATGGCCACTTCACCACGCGCCAGAACCTGCAATTCCATTGGCCGAAGCTGAAGGACGTTCCGGACATCCTGGATCTGCTCGCCGACGTCGAGATGCACTGCATCCAGACCTCCGGTAACTGCATTCGTAATGTGACCGCCGACCAGTTCGCCGGCGTCGCCGCCGACGAGGTCGAGGACCCGCGGCCAACCGGTGAACTCATTCGCCAGTGGTCGAGCCTGCATCCGGAGTTCGGCTGGCTGCCGCGCAAGTTCAAGATCGCCGTGACCGGCGCCGAGCACGACCGCGCGGCGATCAAGACGCATGACATCGGCCTGAAGATCAAGCGGCACCCCGAGACCGGGGAGATCGGCTACGAAATCGTGGTCGGTGGCGGCCTCGGTCGCACGCCGATGATCGGCAAGCTGATCCGGGAGTTCCTGCCGAAGGACGAGCTGCTCGCCTATCTGGAAGCCGTCATGCGCGTCTACAACTCGGAAGGTCGGCGCGACAACAAGTTCAAGGCGCGGGTGAAGATCCTCGTCCACGAGACCGGCGAGGAGGAATTCCGCCGCCGCGTCGAGGCGGAATTCGCCAAGCTCGACGGGCCGTCGATCAACGCGCCGGACGAAGAAGTCGCACGGATTGCGGCTTATTTCGCAGCCCCCGCCTATGAGGATCTGCCACAGGACTCCACGACTCTCGCGGCGGCGCGGGCAAGCGACCCCGGCCTCGCCCGGTTCGTCGAGCAGAACGGCTTTGCCCATCGCCAGCCTGGCTACATCGCCCTGACGGTGTCGCTCAAGGCCATCGGCGAGGTGCCCGGCGACATAAGCGCCGACCAGATGCGCGCCTTCGCCGATATCGCCGAGCGCTATTCCTTCGGCGAGTTGCGCGTGACCCATGGCCAGAACCTCGTCCTGCCGCATGTGAAACAGGACGATTTGCCGGCGGTCTACGCCGCGCTGAAGGCGGAAAGGCTGCATACGGCCAACGCCGGGCTCGTCACCGACATCATCGCCTGCCCCGGCCTCGATTATTGCGCGCTGGCCACGGCGAAATCGATCCCGATCGCGCAGAGCATCGCCAAGACCTTTGCGGACGAGGCGCGCCAGCTGGAAATCGGGCCCCTGCCGATCAAGATTTCCGGCTGCATCAATGCCTGCGGCCACCATCATGTCGGCGCGATCGGCATTCTCGGGCTCGAAAAGGCCGGCAAGGAAAACTACCAGATCACCGTCGGCGGCGATGCCACCGAGAACGCCGCCCTCGGCGAACGGCTTGGCCCCGGCATCGACGCCGAGGACGTGCCGGGCGCGATCGAATCGATCGTCGAAACCTATCTCGGCGAGCGGCAGGACGGCGAGGAATTCATCGAAACCGTGCGCCGCGCGGGAATTGAGCCGTTCAAGGCCGGCTTTACCGCCTATGTCGCCGGCCGGGAAAGCCTTCGAAAGGACGCCGCATGACGCTGATCGCCGCCACCGGCGCGAAGCCGGACGCCTACACCCGCGTCGACACCGCCGAGGTCGCCACGAAAACCGAGGGCCCGGTGATCATGCCGCTGGCCCTGGCCGACGCCGTGCTCGCTGTCTTGCCGGAGTTGCGCTTCGGCCTGTCGGTGCCCAACAGCGCGACGATCGAGGAGATTGCCCCGCATCTCGACGCGGCCGACCTCATCGCCGTGGAGTTTCCCGCGTTTTCCGACGGCCGCGGCCTGTCGCTGGCCAAGCGGCTGCGCCGGGCTGGCTTCGACGGCACGCTGCGCGCGTCCGGGCCGCTGATCGCCGACCAGTTCGCCGAGGCGCTGGCCTGCGGCTTCGATGAGATCGAACTGCCCGAAACGATGGCGAACCGGCAGCCGGTTCAACAGTGGATGGCGGCCAAGGACATCGTCACACGGCACTACCAGACCGGCTATGGCGAAGAGCGCAGCATCCTCCAGAAGCGGCTCGCCGCCCGGAGGGCCTGACGCCATGTGCGCGGAGCGTAGACATCTCGCGGGGGAGCTGAATATCAGCTTCGCGGCGCTGACCCCGCTTGAGCGCCTGCAGGCGCTGGTGGATCGCGCCGGCGGACCGGTGGTGTTCACGACGAGCCTTGGCATCGAGGACCAGATGATCACCCATCTGATCTTTTCGAGTGACCTGCCGATACTGGTGAAAACGCTCGACACCGGCCGGCTGTTTCCCGAGACCTACGCGCTCTGGCGCGAGACCGAGGAGAAATACGGCCGCCGCATCAAGGCGCTGTACCCGCAAGCCGACGCGCTCGAGGCGCTGGTGAACGACCAAGGCATCGATGGATTCTACTACGCGCCGGAATTTCGCAAGAACTGCTGCAGCGTCAGAAAGGTCGAGCCGCTGGCACGGGCGCTCGCCGGCGCCGCCGGCTGGGTTACCGGCCTTCGCCGCGATCAGTCGGCCAACCGCTCGGATATGGACTTCGTCTCCTTCGACGGCGCCCGCGGTCTGATCAAGGCCAACCCGATCTTCGACTGGACCCGCGACGCCATCGTGGGGTTCACGGTCGAGCAAGGCATTCCGGTCAACGCGCTGCACGCGAAGAACTTCCTGTCGATCGGCTGCGCCCCCTGCACCCGCGCGATCCGCCCAGGCGAGCCGGAACGGGCCGGCCGCTGGTGGTGGGAGGAAGAGACCAAGCGCGAATGCGGCCTGCATGTCGATGACGCTGGCCGCCCCATCCGCAACGACGCCCATCGTCCCGCGAGAGCGGACGCAGCCTTCGAGAGACCGCCGCAATGAAACAGCTGACCCATCTGCAGCGGCTCGAAGCCGAGGCGATCTTCATCCTGCGAGAGGTCGCAGCGACGGCCGAAAATCCGGTGATGCTGTATTCGGTCGGCAAGGATTCGGCGGTGATGCTGCATCTCGCGATGAAGGCCTTCGCGCCCGGCAAGCCGCCCTTCCCGCTCCTGCATGTCGATACGACCTGGAAGTTCCGGGAGATGATCGAATTCCGCGACCGCCGCGCCAAGGACCTCGGTCTCGACCTCATCGTCCATATCAACCAGGAGGGGGTGCGTGCCGGCATCAACCCGTTCTCATCCGGCAGCCGCGTCCACACCGACGTGATGAAGACGGAGGGCCTGAAGCAGGCGCTCGCCAAATACCAATTCGACGCGGCCTTCGGCGGCGCGCGGCGCGACGAGGAGAAGAGCCGCGCCAAGGAGCGCATCTTCTCGCTGCGCTCGGCCGAGCATCGCTGGGACGCCAAGAACCAGCGACCGGAGCCCTGGCGGCTGTTCAACACCCGCAAGAAGAAGGGCGAGAGCTTCCGGGTCTTCCCGCTGTCGAATTGGACCGAGCAGGATGTGTGGGACTACATCGCGCTGGAAAACATCCCGGTCGTGCCGCTGTATTTCGCAGCCCCCCGCCCCATCGTGAGGCGAGACGGGGCGCTGATCATGCGCGACGACGAGCGGATGGCGCTGAAGCCCGGCGAAACGATCGAGACCATGATGGTCCGCTTCCGCACCCTCGGCTGCTACCCGCTGACCGGAGCGGTGGCGTCGGAGGCAGCGACGCTTGCCGACATCATCGCCGAAATGCGCGGATCGCGCACCTCGGAGCGCCAGGGCCGGGTCATCGACCAGGATTCCGGCGCCTCGATGGAAGAGAAGAAGCAGGAAGGCTATTTCTGACATGACCAGCGTCCTGCAACAGCGCCCCGCCGCCGAGGATACCGACGCGGTTCCTCGTCCTGCGAAGCTCGCTCTCGTCGATCCACAGGCCGGCGCGCGGCCGTTGGCGGTACCGGCCGCCTCGCTCTTACGCTTCATCACCTGCGGCTCGGTCGACGACGGCAAGTCGACGCTGATCGGCCGGCTGCTCTACGAGACCAACGCCGTCTTCGACGATCAACTCGACGCGCTGAAGCGCGATTCGAAGAAATTCGGCACCACCGGCGAGGATCTCGATTTCGCGCTGCTCGTCGACGGACTGTCCGCCGAGCGTGAGCAGGGCATCACCATCGACGTCGCCTACCGGTATTTTTCTACCGGCCACCGCGCCTTCATCATCGCCGACACGCCCGGCCACGAGCAGTACACCCGCAACATGGCGACTGGCGCCAGCCAGGCCGAACTCGCGGTGATTCTCGTTGACGCGCGCAAGGGCATCCTGCCGCAGACGCGGCGCCATTCCTTCATCACTTCGCTCGTTGGCATCAAGAGCGTCGTCATCGCCATCAACAAGATGGATCTCGTCGACTTCGCCGAGGATCGCTACGAGGCGATCAAGCGCGGCTATGAGGCGATCATGCCCGCGCTCGGCTTCACCGACGTCTCCTTCGTTCCCGTGTCGGCGAAGAATGGCGACAACATCGCCGCCCGCTCGCCAAACATGCCGTGGTACCGGGGCGAGACGCTGCTCGAGCGGCTGGAATCCGTCACGCCCGAGACCTTCGACGCCGGATCGGCGCCGTTCCGGATGCCGGTGCAGTGGGTCAACCGACCCGATCTCGATTTCCGGGGCTTCGCGGGCACCATCGCCGGCGGCAGCATCGCGGCCGGCGACCCGGTCGTCGTCCTGCCAGGCCGGCGCGAAACCCGTGTGAAAGCCGTCTGGGATCCCGACGGAGAGGTGCTGTCGGCCGCCGCCGGCGAGGCGGTGACGTTGACCCTCACCGACGAGGTCGATGTCTCGCGCGGCGACGTGCTGGCAAGGCCGGACGATTCGCTGGCGGCGGTGAAATCCGTCACCGCCGAGATTCTCTGGATGGTCGACCGGCCACTGCTGCCCGGCGGACGCTTGGTCGCCAAGCTCGGCACCGCTTCGACGCCGGCGAGCGTGCGGGCCCTCGAGGCCGCGATCGATATCCATTCGTTCGAGCCGAAGTCGGCAAACGTCCTGTTGATGAACGAGATCGGCCGCGTGACGATCGCCTTCGACCGTCCCTTGGTCGCGACGACTTACGCGGCCAGCCGCGAACTTGGCTCCTTCATCCTGATCGACCCGTTGACCAACGAGACGATGGCGCTCGGCGTCGTGCGGACGGTCATTGACGACAGGCAGCCGTCGCAATCCTCGGCAGAGCCGGGCTCGACGCTGGATACACTTAAGGCGCTTTGGCTCGGCGAGACGACAAGCGCAGCCCATCGTTGGGCGATGGTGCGGTTCCGGGCAGCGGCAGCGGTGCTGTTTGGCTTCATCGGGTTTCTGTTCGGGCTTGCCCCGGTACTGGCGGCTGTCCTCGCATTGCTCGATTTTGCTCTGCGGCCGTTGCTGCGGGTTGCCTTCGGCGCCCATCAACGCCATCCGGCTGCCGAGAAAGGCGTCGCGACGGTGGGCGACGGCGCGGGCATTTGACCGACAAGCAGCCGAAGCCATGGGCGCCGCCGCCGCGGCTCCTGGCAACGTGGCGCGGGCGCTTGCCGCTGGCCGAGCTTGTTCTCCTGGCGTTATCCCTCGTCGCGGGCCGGACCCCGACGGTCGGCATCTTGAGTTGACCGCCAGCGGCCGGCCGCAATCGTCAGGACAACGTGGCGATGGCTTGGCCGGCTTGTCCGAAATCACCTTCCAGTAATCATCGCGCAAACGTGATCCGACCACGAAACGGCGAGAACCTCTCCCCATCGACGGAACGCCAGAAGCGGTGGTCCGTCGACCCTTCGGACAAATGGAGAGAGTTCCGATGAAAACACTGCTACTGACAGCCGCGACACTGATGCTCGGCGTTCATATCGCCGCGGCCCAGACGGAGGCCCCGGCGGAGGGCAAGATTCCGATGGCGTCAAGCTGCGCCGAGGCGCTGCCTCAGATCCAGGCGCTGGTCGACCAGGCCGAACAATCGGGGATCGATACCGAAACGGCGAAGGGGTACGTCGCCGCCGCCGAGAATGCGCAAGAGGCGAACGATGATGATGGCTGCATCCGCGCCCTTCAGCTCGCGCAGAGCGAGGTTCTTTCGAATGCCGACGCCCAGCCCGACGCGACGGCGCAATAGATCTCGATGAAATCGGAGGGCCGGGCGCGATGCCCGGCCTTCTTTCTTTAACACCGGGCTGTCAATCTCAATCGAGCTCCCGCGCCTCGGAGGGGAGCATGATCGGGATGCCTTCGCGAACCGGATAGGCGAGCTTCGCCGCCTTCGAAACGAGTTCGTTGTTCTCGCGATCGTAGACGAGGGACGTCTTGGTCAGGGGACACACCAGAAGCTCGAGCAGCTTCGGATCGGGCCGTCCCATTTCGCGCCGTTGGTTCATCTGTTCCGTCTTTCACTTCGCGGTCGTCGGCTCCGGCAAACGCGCGGTGGCCGTACCGCCCTATTGCAGCGTGTGCGAGGAGCCGTCGTCGCCGCCATCGCGCGCCAAGGCGATCTCGGTGATGGCGACCAGAGTCTCGGCCCGCGTCTTCAGGTCGGGGGCCTCGAGCAGCGCCTGTTTCTCGGCCGCGCCGTAGGGCGACATCATGCAGAGCGCGTTGACCAAGGTCTCGTTGGAGGCGCGGGTGACGCTTTCCCAATCCGCCTCGAGCTGATTGGCCTCCAGATATTGCTTGAAGGTGCCCAGCAACGAGTCGCGATCGACCTCGCCGGCTCCCTGCCCCAGATCGAGATCACCGAGAAAGGCCGCCGCCCGGCACGAGCGATACGGCGCCCGATCGGATAACTCCTCCAGCACCCGGAATCGCACGACACCGTGCAGACTGATGATGTAGCGCCCGTCGCCGGACTCATTGAGCGATGTGATCCGGCCGAGGCAGCCGACCTTGCAAAACTCCGGCTCGCCATCGCTTCGGCGCCGCCCGTCGAGCGCCGGCTGGATCATGCCAATGATCCGCCCCCCTGCCATGGCGTCGTCGACCATCTGCAGGTAGCGCGGCTCGAAAACGTTGAGCGGCAGCTGCCCCCCCGGCAGGAGCAGCGCGCCCGCCAGAGGAAAGAGCGGGACGATGCTCGGGAGGTCCGATGCGTTGCGATAGTTGAAATTGCCGGCGTGAACCAAACCATGTCTCCGTTGCCGAGACCGAACTTGGAACGCGAACACGCGATCTCAAGGGACGCGGCAACAAGCAGCGGCCGAACCGGCTCGAAGGCGGGCGCGGCGCGGGCTTATCGCCCCTGCCGCGCCCGCCTGGACGATCAGGTGAAGAGCAGCGAGGACAGCTTGCGCCGGGCCTCCTTCGTCGCCGGATCGGTCGGCCCCCAGGCCTCGAAGAATTCGAGAAGCTTTTTGCGCGCGGCGTCATCCTCGAAGGTACGATCGCGGCCGATGATCTCCAGGAGATGGCCGGCGGCCGTCGCCCGCTCGCCCTTTGCCTGGGCAATCAGCGCCAGATCGTAGCGGGCCTGGTGATCGTCCGGGTCGCCCTCGATCCGAGCCTGCAGCGCCACCGGATCGCCCAGTTCCGAAATCTCCTCGGCAAGCTTCAGCTTGGTGCGGATGGCCGCGAGCGCTGGATCCTCAGGCTTGCCGGCATCCTCGGCCGCATATCCATCGACCAAGGCCTTTGCCCGCGCCGTGTCGCCGGCCGCCAGATAGCATTCGCCCAATCCCGCGGTCGCGGCGGCGTGATTGGGCTCGTGCTGGAGAACCGCGCCGAAGAGCTGCGCGGCTCCGCCCGCGTCACCGTCGGCGAGCAGTTGCCTGGCCTGTTCGAGCGCCTGGGCGACCGGATCGTCCGCGCCGCCGCCCTTGCCCTTCGGCAGGCGGTCGATGAAAGCCTTGACCTCGCTCTCCGGCAGCGCGCCCATGAAGCCGTCGACCGGCTGGCCGTCGACGAAGGCAAACACCGCCGGGATCGACTGGACCCCCAGCTGGCCGGCGATGGCGGGATGGTCGTCGATGTTCATCTTGACCAGCTTGACCTTACCGCCGGCCGCCTTCACCGCCCGCTCGATGATCGGGGTCAATTGCTTGCAGGGGCCGCACCAAGGGGCCCAGAAATCGACGATCACGGGCTGGCGCCGCGATTCCTGGATGACGTCGGCCGAGAAATTCGCCGTCGTCGTGTCCTTGACCAGATCGGCTTGCGCGGCGCCACCGCCCAAATCCGCAAAACCTTCCAGACCCGGTGAGGCCGGCGCAGCCGGCGCCTGCGGCTGGGCGTTGCCCACCGTCTGGCCTGCCGGCCCGCTCGTCTGCGCGCCGTAGCCGCCGAAGGAATTGCCGTAGGGATTGTCGCTCATGCCGCCTGCCCGTCGTCGTCTGCCGGTGCTTCGAGGCCGATGACGAGCGGCTCGTGCCCGGTGGATTGGAAGAACGCCATCAGCGCCGATGTGGCGATGGTCGTCGTCGCCGCATTCGTCATCGGATGGCAGTTCACCATATCGTGCGCCAGGAGCCCTTCATCAAGCACAACACGGACCTGGCCCCCGGTATCGTTGATGAGGCCGAAGGCGGTGACCGAGCCCGGCTCGACGCCGAGCAGCGCGCGCATCTGGTCGCCGCTGGCAAAGGACAGCCGCCCGGACGCACCGATCCGCTTGTGCAGCCCCTTCAGGTCAACGGCGCGGGTTTCCTCCGCCACGACCAGAAAAATCCGCCCCTTCTTGTCCTTGAGAAACAGGTTCTTGGTGTGGCCGCCGGGAATCGTGCCGCGCAGCGCCTGGCTCTCTTCGACGGAATGAAGCGGCGGATGCTCGACCGTCTTCGTCTGAATTCCGAGTCCGGCAAGGTGGTGGATGAGGTCGTCGCGTGTCTTCATGGGAGTGAGAGCTCTCCGTCCTGCTGATCGGTCCCGCCTCGAAGGTGAGGCTTCGGCGGTTCGGCTCCTGATAGTATCGATGCGCAGCGAATGCGACCATTCGCTGGAAACGTCATTGATCGACATCAAGACGGCCCGCCCGCCCAGCCGGTACAAAGACATGAACAGACATCGCCGATGCAAGGGAGGTCGCCATGTTCAAGAAAATCATGGTCCCGGTCGATTTGGGTCATACGGACCGCCTGGAAAAGGCGTTGATGATCGCCGCCGATCTTGCGCAACTTTATGGCTGCGCGGTCCACTATGTGGGCGTGACGACGTCTGGGCCGGGCTCGGTCGCGCATACGCCCGAGGAATATACCGACAAGCTCGAAGCCTTCGGCAAAGCGCAGGCCGAGAAGTACAGCCTCCCGCAGGAGACGACGGCGACCTATGTCAGCCATGACCCGACCGTTGATCTGGATCGAACGCTGTTGAGAGCCGTGGAGGAAAGCGGCGCCGATCTGGTGGTCGTCGCCTCGCACGTGCCGGGGCTCCCCGAGCACATCTTCGCATCCAACGCCGGCTATATCGCCGCCCATGCGAAGACGTCGGTCATGGTTGTACGCTGAGCACGGGCTAACAACCGCGAACCGCTACTCCGCCGGAACCGCCCCGGCTTCCGGCGAAAGATCGCGGGCCTCGCGCGGGCGGTCGACGAACTGGTCGGCGAGTGCCGCGCCGCCGACCATCGAGAGCAAGGCCAGAAGCGCCGACACCGCCAGGACAGCGCCACCGGTGAAGCCCGCGCCGATGGTGCAGCCGACCGCCAGGATGCCGCCGAAACCCATCAGTACGGAACCGACGGTGTAGCGCAAAATCGAGGGCGTGCCCGGCTCGGAGAATGTCTGGATGCGAAACTGCCGGAACAACAGCGCCGCGATCAAGGCGCCGAACAGCGCGCCGGCGAGAACGCCCTGGTCCAGACCAGCGAACGCGTCCGCGTCGGTGGCCAGCGCCGCGGTGGTGGCCAGCGGCCGGATGAACGAGAGGCTTTCGGCCTGGATCGGCTCGAACACCTGCTGCGAGAGCGTGTAGGTGAAATACCAGCCGGCGACGATCGTCGCGCCGACGCCGACGCCGCCCGCCAGGCGCCAGATGGACGCCCGCGACGCCAGAGCGAGGCCGACTGCGGCAGCCGCCAAAGTTACGCCGATGATCACCCCGGCTGCCTGCCCGAGGCCCAGATGGGCAAGGACATCGTTGCCGCCGATCGCCGCCGTGCTCCAGAGCCCGCCGGCGCTGTCGCGCAACGGCACCAGAACGCCGCTATAGGTGGCGAGACCGACGATGGCGATGACGACCGACGAATAGAGCGCCCGCAGATTGCCCGTGGCCGACAAGACCAGCAATCGCGACACGCAGCCGCGCGCCAGGATCATGCCGATGCCGAACAAGATGCCGCCGATGATGGCGCCGGACAGGCTTTGGGCGGTGGCGAAGAAGCGGGTTTCGACGACGTTCACGACATCGAGCGTCAAAAGGATCTGGACGCCGAGCACCGCAGCCGCGAAGCCCGCGCCCCAGGTCGCCAGCGCGGCGAGATCGCGTCTGCGGGTGAGATCGAGAACGGCCGAGCGCGTGCAGAACGCGCTGCGCTGCATGAAGAAGCCGAACAGCGCGCCGATCACGGCACCGCCGGCGAGCGCGGTCTGATTCTCGCCAATCAGATCGATCAGTGGAACGAAGTCCATCGCAGTGTTTCCCGAATTGCGTGTACCCAGAACATATGCGGAAGCCGCGATCTATTCAGGCTACGGGAATTGCGCGTGGGCCAGCGTGCGGGGATGCTTTTCCCACGCAGGCCGGTTTTATTGGATTCTCGTTCCGCCACGCGCGGCGCGGCGCCGGCGTCACTCCCGGTTGGAGACGGCCGCCTCACCGAAGGTCGCCATGCCGGAATGACATTCCGCCGCCGCCTTGACGATGCCGGCAGCGATCGCCGCGCCGGTGCCTTCGCCGAGCCGCATGCCGAGGGCCAGGAGCGGCACCTTGCCCATCGCTTCCACCGCGCGAATATGGCCCGGCTCGGCCGATACATGGCCAAACAGGCAATGGTCGAGGGCCTTGGGGTCCATGGCGTAAAGGATCGCCGCGGCGGCGGTCGAGACGAAGCCGTCGACGATGACTGGCACCTTTTGCATGCGCGCGGCCAGAATCGCGCCGGCCATCGCGGCGATCTCGCGCCCGCCGAGACGCCGCAGCACCTCCAGCGGGTCGGCGAGATGCCCCTTGTGATGCTCCAGCGCCGCGGCGACGACCCGCGCCTTTTTATCGACACCGGTCGCGTCATGGCCGGCGCCGGGGCCGGTCCAGTCGCTCGGGTCCCCGCCGAACAGCGCCGCGAAGATCGCCGCGGCGATAGTGGTGTTGCCGATGCCCATCTCGCCGATGCACAGAAGATCGGGCTCGCCGGCCAGCACCTCCATTCCGAAGGCCATGGTGGCCGCACACGTCCGCTCGTCCATCGCCGCGGCTTCCGTGATGTCCTCGGTCGGCAGTTCGAGGGCGAGATCGAAGACCTTGAGGCCGAGGTCGTAGGCGGCGCAAATCTGGTTGATGGCCGCTCCGCCGGCGGCGAAATTCGCGACCATCTGCGCCGTCACCTCGGCCGGAAAGGGCGAGACCCCTTGCCTGGTCACGCCGTGGTTGCCGGCAAAGACGGCGACCAGCGGCCGGCGCACCGCCGGCTGACGGCCCTGCCAGGCGGCGAGCCACTCCGAGATATCCTCCAGCCTGCCGAGCGCGCCCGCCGGCTTGGTCAATTGCCCTTCGCGCTCGCGTTTCACCTGGACCGCCGCCTCGTCGGGGCCGGGCATCCGGCGGACGAGATCACGAATATCGTCGAAAGGCAGCCCGGTTGTGGACATCGCTCGCTCCTCGGGGTTTGCTTCGGCGAATCACGACGGAATGTCGGCGGCGCCGTTACGAATTGGCTGTGGCGGGCATGGCGCAGCGACGCGCAAGGAGCAAGTCCGCAATGAGGGAATTCACCGCTTCTACGATGCGATCGCTGGCCTTTCTGACCCGGCTTCCGCCGGCGCGCCGCGCCTTTACCGGAACGCACCCGCTCGGCGAGGACGTCCATTCATTTCCGCTGGCGGGGCTGATCGCGGCGCTGCCCGCGGCGCTGATTCTGTTTCTCGGGCCGGCGGTCGGCCTGTCGGCGCTCGTCGTCGCGTCGCTGGCGGTCGCGGCGATGGTCTTCGTCACCGGAGCGCTGCACGAGGACGGGCTCGGCGATGTCGCCGACGGGCTCGGCGGCCATCATGAGCGCGAGCGCGCGCTGGCGATCATGAAGGACAGCCGGGTCGGCAGCTATGGCGCCCTCGCGCTCGTCCTGTCGGTCGCGCTGCGGGTCGGGCTTCTGGCCGAACTGGTCGAAGCCGGTCCCGCCGGCGCGGCGCTCGCCATGCTCGGTGTCGCCGCGGCAAGCCGCGGCGCGATGGCCTGGCTGTGGGCGTCGCTGCCCTCGGCCTCGGTCGGCGGCACGGCGGATCGGATGGGCCGGCCGGACCGCAGAAACGGCCGTGCCGCGCTACTGATCGGTGATGGCCTCTTTCTCGTCGCCGGCATCCTCGCCGTTGGCTTTGGCCCGATGCTCGCCGGCTTTCTCCTGGGTGGGCTGGTGCTTTTGTGGTTTCGCGGCTTCATCGAACGCCGGCTCGGCGGCCAGACCGGCGACTGCCTTGGCGCTTCGCAGCAGCTCGTGGAAATCGCCGCGCTGCTCGGCCTTGCGCTGGGCAGCGGATAAACGGGCCCGACCTATAGCGCCGCCGCGATGAACAGCAGCGCGGCGAACGCCAGAAGCAGATTCGCCGCGGTCCGGAACACTCCGATCGCAGCGGCGATGTCGGCCGGCCCCGCCCAGCGCCGGCCTTCCGGATTCAGCATCGGCGCCTCGACTTCGAGATTGCCGTAGCGGCGCGGACCGCCGAGCGACAGGCCGAGGGCGGCGGCCATCGCCGCCTCCGGCCAACCGGCATTGGGCGAGCGATGCAAAGGCGCATCGCGTCGCGCGGTGGCCAGGGCGGCGCGGACTTCCGCCATGCGTCGGTGGTGGATTCCCGCAGCCAGCGCGATCAGCAGCGCCGTCAGCCGGGCCGCCGGCCAGTTCATCCCATCGTCGAGCTTCGCGGACGCCCAACCGAAGGCGCGATAACGGTCGTTCAGATGGCCGATCATCGAATCTGCGGTGTTGATGGCCTTGTAGGCAAGCAGGCCCGGAAGCCCCAGAACCAAATACCAGAGAAACGGTGCGACGACGCCGTCGGAGGCATTTTCCGCCAGGCTCTCGATCGCCGCACGGCAGATCCCGGCCTCATCCAGCGCTTCAGGATCGCGGCCGACGATCATCGCGACGGCGCGGCGCCCTGATTCCAGACCCTTTTCGCCGAGCGCGCGTTCGACTGCGCGGACATGATCGACGAGGCTTTTTTGAGCCAGGAAAACGGCGAGCACGAGTGCCTCGAACAGCCCGCCCAAAAGACCCAGGCTGGCGAAGACCGTCGACAAGAGAAGGCCCGCGAGCAAAGCACCGCCGACGAGCAAGCCGGCGGCGATGACGCCGTTGCGCCACCGCGCCGATTCCTCGAGCCTTGGCCGGTTGAGGATCTGGTCGAGCCGGTCGATCACCCACCCGAACAGCACCACCGGATGCGGCACCCGACGCCAGAGCCAATCCGGGTCGCCGACAAGGCGGTCGACGGCCGTCCCCAGAAACAGGATCGCAAAGCGCGACATCATCCTTCGCCGCCGATCTCGTCGAGCGCTTCCGCCAGAGCCGCCCGCAGCCGCGCGGCATCGTCGGGGCCGGCCGGATTGCCGATCCGCAGCCAGTCGGGCCGCTCGGCGAAGGGCCGCGTCAGGATGCGCCGACGGCAGAGCGCTTCGAACAGCGCGCCGGCCCGTTCGTGGCGGATCGTCGCGAACAGGGCGGTTCGCCCGACCAGCGGCGTCCGACGGTTCAGCACCGCCTCGAAAAGCATTTCGGCTTGCCGGCGAATACGCTGGCGAGTGGCCCGGATCGCATGACCGTCGCCGAGCAGCGCCTCGGCGCAAACCAGAGCGGGCCCGGACACCGCCCACGGCCCGAGCCGCTCTGACAATCGCCCGGCAAGGTCCGGCGTGGTCAGCGCGAAGCCGAGGCGAAGCCCGGCGAGGCCGAAGAACTTGCCGAAGGAGCGATGGATCAGAAGCCCCGGTCGGCCGGCTTCCGCTGCGAGGCTCATGTCCGGCGTCACGTCCATGAAGGCCTCGTCGACCACGAGAAGGCCGCCGCGCGCGACCATGCGCTCGTGAAGCTCGAACAACTCCGCTCGCGAGAAAACCCGCCCGTCCGGGTTGTTCGGATTGACGACGACGGCGATTGTCACGGTGTCGGCGATATCGTCCGGCCGGTCGATCCCCACCACATCATGCCCCGCGGTGGCGAAAGCGCGCCGGTGTTCGGCATAGGTCGGCTCGACGATCGCGACCTCACTCGGCGGTAGGAGGAACGGCAGCAGCGAGATCAGCGCTTGCGAGCCCGGCGCGGCGACGATTCCGGCGTCGGCCGGCGCGCCATAAGCGCGGCGCGCCGCGTCGAGCGCCGCTCGTTCCAGACTGGATTCCGGCAGGCGTGAGACCGCTTCGGGCGGGAAAGCCGGCAGTGCCGCAGGGACCGGATTGATGCCGGTGGACAGATCCAGCCAGTCCTCGCGGCGGCCGCCATGGCGGGCGATCGCGACGTCGAGGGCGCCGCCATGGCGAAGGGTGCTAGCGTCCGGCTGCATCAGGATTCCCTGTCGATGACATGGAGAAAGGAACCGCTGACACGGCCCCGACGAAGGCCATGACGGCCGAGATCGGCGCCGCGCGCGTCCGACGCCCGGAACAGCGCCTCACCCGGCCCTTCGGCGACGATCGACGCATAGTGGAACTCATGCGCCCGCAACTGACCGGGCCACGGTCCGCCGCCGACCGGGGTGAGCCGGCGATAGCCGAGATGCAGCTTGCGCCGGGCGAAGCTCGTTTCCAGCGACAACAGGCCGAGCATCGGATGAGGCGTCCCGCCAGCGTCGGTGAGCGTCCCGCCGAGCACCATGTAGCCGCCGCACTCGCCATAGATCGCGATGCCTTTTACCGCCGCCGCGCGCGTCCCGTCCAGGAAAACGGAGGCCGCCGAAAGACGCCCGGCATGGAGCTCCGGATAGCCGCCCGGCAGATAGATCGCGTCGGCCGCCGGGTCCGGGGCCTCGTCGGCCAGCGGCGAGAAGAACAACAGCGCGGCACCGGCATCGCGCCAGCCGGCAAGGAGATGCGGATAGGAAAAGGCGAAAGCCTCGTCCCGCGCCACGGCGATCGTCTGGCCGAGCGGGGCGAGCGGGGCGGCGGAACCCGGGGGGACCGCCGCTGCCGCATCCGGGCCTGCACCCGCGAGCGCCGCCAGCGCAAACAGGTCGCAGCCTTGCGTGATCCAGTCCGCCGCGCGCTCGACAAAGGCGTCGAGGTCGCCGTGCTCGCCGGCCTGGACGAGCCCCAGATGGCGCTCCGGCAGCGCGAGATCGGGCTGGCGTGGAAGCACGCCGAGAACCGGAATGGCCAACGGCACCAGCGCCTCGCGCAACAGGCTTTCATGCCGGTCGGACCCGACGCGGTTGAGGACGAGGCCGGCGATCGCGAGGTCGGCGCGATGGGTCGCAAAACCCCGGACGAGCGCGGCGACCGAATGGGACTGTTTGGCGCAGTCGACGACGAGGACGATCTTGAGATCCAGCATCGCCGCCAGATCTGCGGCCGAGCCGCTGCCGTCCGCCGCGCCATCGAACAGCCCCATCATCGCCTCGACGACGAAGGCCTCGCCTTGCTGACGTGCCTCGTCGGCAAGGCTGGCGATCAATGCCGGGCGCATTGCCCAGGGATCGAGATTGACGCAAGGGCCGCCGCTCGCCGCAGCGTGGAACGCCGGGTCGATATAGTCGGGACCGGCCTTCGCCGAGCCGACAGTGACGCCCGAGCGCCGCAGCGCGCGCAGCAGCCCCAGCGTCACCGTCGTCTTGCCGGCGCCCGAATGCGGCGCCGCGATCATGAGCCCCATCATCGTCGGGCCTCCGGCTTCCCGTCACGACGGGCGACGCCTATAAGCCGGGCATGGGTTTCAATCTCGGCGACGACAGGGCGGAAGGACGCGGCGACGGCAAGCCGGCCGGCGAATTGCGCCGCGGCTGGACGACGGGCGCCTGCGCCACCGCCGCGACCAAGGCGGCGCTTTCCGCGCTCTTGACCGGGGATTTTCCCGATCCGGTGGAGATCGTGCTGCCGAAGGGCGAGACACCCGCCTTCGCGCTCAACCGGACCGTTCTTGAAGCCGGCCGGGCGATGGCGGCGATCGTCAAGGACGCGGGCGACGATCCGGACGTGACGCATCTCGCCGAGATCGTCGCGACTGTCCATTTCGGCGCGCAGGGTTCCGGCATCGTCTTTTCGGCCGGCCCCGGCGTCGGTACGGTGACCCGCGCCGGGCTGCCGATTCCACCCGGCGAGCCGGCGATCAACCCGGTGCCGCGCCGCATGATCGGGGCCGTGGTCGACGACCTCTGCGCCCGTCACCATCGCGCGGCCGATGTCACCGTCGAAATTTCCGTCACCGACGGCGAGGCGCTGGCGCGGCAGACCTGGAATCCAAGGCTCGGCATCCTTGGCGGGCTCTCCATCCTCGGCACCACCGGCATCGTCCACCCCTTCTCCTGCTCGGCCTGGATCCATTCGATCCATAGCGGTGTCGACGTGGCGCGCGCGGCCGGGCTCACCCATGTCGTCGGCGCCACTGGGTCGGCCAGCGAGGATGCAGCGCGGGCACTCTATCCGGAGCTGTCCGACATGGCCTGGCTGGACATGGGCGACTTCGCTGGCGGCTTGCTCAAGTATTTGCGCGCCCATCCGGTCGACCGCGTCACCATCGCCGGCGGCTTCGCCAAGCTGACCAAACTGGCGCAGGGCGCGATGGACCTTCACTCCGGCCGCAGTCAGGTGGATTTCACCTTCCTCGCCGACCTCGCGGGGGAACTTTCGCCGGATAAGGCCGAGGCGCTGCGTCCAACGATCCTTGCCGCCAACACCGCCAAGGCGGCGCTGGAGCTTTGCGCCGCCGAGGGGATCGATTTGTCCGCCGCCATCGCCGAGCGCGCGCGGCAAAGCGCCACCGGTATCCTGCGCGACGCGCCGGTGACGCCGCACATCGTCGTCGTCGATCGGGAGGGCACGGTCCTTGCCCGCACCGACTGAGACCATCCTCATCCTCGGCGGCACCGCCGAGGCCAACCAGCTGGTTAGCCGGATTCGCATTATGCGACCGGATGCAAGAATCGTGCTGTCGCTCGCCGGCCGAACCGCGACGCCGGTGCTCCCCGACGGCTGCGCGGTTCGCGTCGGCGGCTTCGGTGGCGCCAACGGCCTCGCGATATTTCTCGACCAGGAAGGCGTCACCCACCTCGTCGACGCAACGCATCCCTTCGCTGCCGGCATCTCGCGCAATGCGGCGCGGGCGGCTGAAGTCGCCGACGTGCCGCGCGTCGCGCTGGTCCGTCCCGCCTGGGAGCCGCAAGCCGGCGACCGCTGGACCCGCGTCGCCTGCCTCGGCGATGCCTGCGATGCTTTGCCGGCAAAGGCGCGGCCGCTGCTGGCGCTGGGCCGGCAGCATCTGACGCCCTTCGCGCGCCGGCCCGATCTCGACCTCGTGGTGCGGATGATCGAGCCGCCAGAGCCGCCGCTGTCATTTCCGGCCGAGATCGTTCTGGGTCGGCCTTCGCCGGACGCCGACGAGGAGGCGGAATTGCTCCAGCGGCTCGGCGTCACCCATCTCGTCTGCCGCAATTCCGGCGGCGCGGCCTCATACGCCAAGGTCGAAGCCGCGCGACGGCGCGGCCTGCCGGTGATCATGATCGAACGGCCGCCCAGCGCTCCGCCGCCGGTCGCCGGTTCCATCAACGAAGTGCTGACCCTCCTCGGCATACCCCTCTCCGCCTAGATCACGAGGCGAGCGTCTTGCGCTTCGGCCGCAGCACATGGACGTGGCCGGCGTCGTAAAGCTTGGAATCGATGAAATCCTTGGCGCCCAGCGCCCGGCCGACGAAGATCAGCGCGGTGCGCGTCAGCTTCGCCGCGCGCGCCTTTTTGTGAATGTCGCCGAGCGTGCCGTGGATGAAGGCCTCGTCCGGCCAGCCGACCCGGTAGGCGATGACCGCCGGGCAGTCTTCGCCATAGGCGGGCAGCGGCACGAGCTCGCGCTGGATGTGCGGGATGTTGCGCACCGACAGATGGATCACCAGCGTCGCGCCGCTCCGCCCGAGGGTCGACAGTTCCTCGCCTTCCGGCATCTTCGACGATTTCATCGCGGTGCGGGTAAGGATCACCGTCTGGCAGATTTCCGGGACCGTCAGCTCCTTTTGCAGAGCCGCCGCCGCCGCCGCGAAGGCCGGTACACCCGGCGTCACGTCGTAGGGAATGGCGAGCGCATCCAGCCGGCGCATCTGCTCGGCGATCGCCCCGTAAAGCGACGGGTCGCCGGAATGCACCCGCGCAACGTCGAGGCCAGCCTCGTGGGCCGCCCGCATCTCGGCGATGATCTCGTCGAGCGTCATCGGGGCGGTATCCAGCACCCGCGCGCCCTCGGGCGCCGCCTTGACGACCTCCTCCGGCACCAGCGAGCCGGCATAAAGGCAAACCGGACAGGCCTCGATCAGCCGCAGGCCGCGAACGGTGATTAGGTCCGGCGCGCCGGGTCCTGCGCCGATAAAGTGGACGGTCATGCGGCCTCTTCGATGGATAGTTCGGCCGTAATTTTCGACCAGGGAACGCGGATCAGGCCCTTGTCGTCCCGATCGATCAAGCCAAGCTCGAGAAGCGCCGAGACGTCGGAATGGACCCCGCGATAGTCACGCCCGAGCAGTCGGGACAGAGCACGGATCGACGTCGGCCCGCCTTTTCGAAGGGTGCGGAGCAGAGTCCACCGGTTGGGCGTCAAAGCCTTTAGCAGCGTTTCGGCATCCTCGAATCCGAGGTGAGCGGCAGGCGACGGCGTGAAATCGCCAGCGTCAATGCGGCGAGCGGAGGACCTTGCCTCGTCGAAGAACTCATCGAGAGACGAAACCTTGATGATGACTTCATCCATGTTTCAGCTCGTTCTCGATGTCTCGCTGGAAATCCAAAAGCAGTGTCGCGATATCGATGAAAACGTAAGGTTCTTCACGGCCTCGATAGTGTCGGTGATCCCCCTTACCGCGTTCATTGTCGTAACCGATGATCCGTTCGTTCGGCCGTCCGTAGAAGAGCGAATATTTAAGTCCATGCGGCCGCTCGGATGTGGGCGCCGGCAGGCGCCAGATGGTGATTTCAACGATGGCGCCGCTCCGCAAGGTCTCCTTGCGGCGATCGAGTAGCCGCGCCTTCATGATGCTATTTCTGACATATGCTTGAATTCACATCAAGCCGCATCGATCTGCATCCCCGTTCCGGCCTTTCCCGCATAGCCGCGCGGCGTATAGGCCCATTCGCGCCCGTTACCGGTGGTCACCAGCCGCGTCTCAGACGAGCCGACGATGACCACGGTCAGCATGTCGACATCGTCGATGTCGAGCTCGGCGAGCGGCACGAAGCGAACCCGTTCGCCCTCACGCCCGAGATTGGTCGCCAGGATCACGGGCGTTGCGGCGGCGCGATGCTTCAACAGTTCGTCGCGGGCGAAGGCAAGCTGCGTGCGGCGCTTTTTTGACACCGGATTGTAGAAGGCAATGACGAAATCGGCTTCCGCGGCCGCGCGCACCCGCCGCTGGATGTCGTCCCAGGGCGTCAAAAGGTCCGACAGCGAGATGGTGCAGAAATCATGGCCGAGCGGCGCGCCGGCGCGGGCGGCGGCCCCTTGCAGGGCGGAGATGCCGGGCGAGCACTGGATGGCGATCCGTCGCGCCGCATCCGACACGCCGCCCTTGTCGATGAGCTCGAAGACCAGCGTCGCCATGGCGTAGATGCCGGCGTCGCCGGAACAGACGAGCGCGACGGTGCGGCCCTCGCCGGCCAGCTCCATCGCGTGACGCACCCGCGCCTCTTCCTTACCGAGGTCGAAATCGTGCCGCGTCTTACCATTCGTCAGCGGTCCGAGCAGGTCGAGATAGAGCGAATAGCCGACGAGATCGCTCGCCGTCTCGACCATGCGGCTGACTTCCGGCGAGCGCCATTCCTCGCCGCCAGGGCCGATGCCGACGACGAACAGCGTGCCGCGCGCGCGGCCGATCCGCGCCGGATCGAGGGGCCGTGGCGCCCGGCCGAGCGCCGCCGTCACCCGCCGGCTCTTGCGCTTGGCGACGACGAGCCGGCCGTCGGCGCCAGCGGTGGCGAGCGCCGCGCCCTCGGCGACGCCATGGCAGCCGGTCTCGGCGAAGACGATGTCGGACGGATTTTCCAGGCGCCCGGCTTCGGCTTCAAGCTCCAGAGCGGTGAAGAAGCGCGCGGGAACGCCGTAATGCTCGGCGACGGCGTGGATGGCCGCTTCGTCGGCCTTGAGATCGATCGAGGCAACGGCGGCGAGCGATAGCGGGCTGATACCGGCCTCGGCGAAAACGCTATCCGCCAGATCGATGGCCTCCTCGGTCGGCGCGCCGCGTTCGCTGCCAATGCCGAGGATGTGCGTTTGCGGACGATAGAGCAGTTCGCCGGCGGCGGGCGCGCGCGCTTCTTCCATGACCGTCAGGCGGACGGTGCCGCCGGGCGCGAACGGAAGGCGCGAGCCGGACAACCACTCCGCCTCGCCGTCGAGCCGCGCGGTGGCGCCGGCGACGAGATCGGCCATCGCCGGTTTGGCGCCTTCGGGATTCTCCAGCCGCCAGCCAGGCGGCGGCGCGTCGAGCGCGACACCGAAGCGCAGGTCGCCGGCGGTGGTGATCGCGGCAACGCCGCCCAGATCGTCGGCGATCGTGCGGGCCAGATCGTTGGCGCCGTGATGGCCGCCGAGCAGCGGCACGGCGACCGAACCGTCCTCTGCGAGGGCGACGACCGCGGGCTCCGCCTGTTTGTCGGCGATGAGCGGCGCAAGGATGCGGATCAGCGCCCCTGTCGCCATCACCGCGACGATGGGCCGACCCTCGCGGAACAAGGCGCGCAGATGTGGCCCCGCCTCATCGAAGACGATTGCGGCGTCCGGGCAGCGCCTGGCCGGGCCATGCACCGCGCCGCCGATCAAGTCCGCTACCCGCTCGGCCAGCGCGCGGGGTGCTTCGGAAAGAATGACGATTGCGGCGGTCTTGTCGGTCATCGGATGGGCTCCCGGCAAAGGGCCGCGTCGCGGATCGCCGGCTCGCTGCCGCGATACCCCAGGATCATCGAAAAATACGGAGCTTCGCCCGAGACGTCGCGAAGCGGCAGCAGCCGCTCTTCGGGCAGCGACACCCGTTCGGCATAGGCGCAGCGGTCGAGCAGCCCCAGCGTCTCGATCAGCGCCTTCACACGGGAAAAATGCCGCCCGAGCTTCATGATGGCGAAGGCCTCCGCCGCTTCGATCCGGGCACTGAGCGCGCCATCGTCGAGCGGACCTGGAATCACTGTCAGGACATCGTTGCGGGCCGCGAGCGGCCGTTTCAGCGCCGCCGAGGCGGCCATCACCGAGGACACGCCAGGGACCACCTCTGTGGGGAAACGGCCGGCAAGGCGCTCGAAGAGATACATGAAGGAGCCGTAGAAGAACGGATCGCCCTCGCACAGGACGGCGACGTCATGACCATCCGCAAGCCGTGCGCCGATCCGCTCCGCCGCCTCATCGTAGATCGCGGCCGCCGGAAACCGCTCGACGCGCATCGGCACGACGATCGGAATTTCCTCCTGTTCGGCCGAAAGATACGCCGCGACGATGGCGCGGGCGAAGCTCATGCCGTGATCGGGCGCCGGATAGGCGACGACCGGTGCCGCCTTGAGCAGGCGCAGAGCCTTCAGCGTCATGAGTTCCGGGTCGCCCGGCCCGACGCCAAGACCGTAGAGGGTGCCTAGCGCCGCGCTCATGGCGCATCGCCCTTGGTGACGTGCCAGTGGACGACCGGCATCGCCGGCTTGAAGCCCCGATAGGGACCGACCTTTTCGGCCCGCTCCACCCCGATCCGTATCAATTCTCCGCCCAGCTTGGCATGCAGCGCGATCAGAATCGCCTCCGATTCCAGCGTCACCGCATGGGCGGCCATCCGGCCGCCCGGCTTCAGCGCGCCCCAGGCCGCGTCGAATACGCCATCGGTCAGGCCGCCGCCGATGAACACCGCGTCGGGCGGCGCCAGCTCCGCGAAGGCGGCCGGCGCCTCGCCCGCGACGATCGCGAGTTCCGGCACGCCCAGCGCGGCGGCGTTCTCGGCGATCATCGCCCGACGTTCGGCCACCGGCTCGATCGCGACGGCCGACATGCCGGCGTCGGAACGCAGCCATTCGATCGAGATCGAGCCCGACCCCGCCCCGACATCCCAGAGTTGTTGGCCCGGTAGCGGTTCGAGCGCGGCGATGGCGAGCGCCCGCAGCACCCGCTTGGTCATCTTGCCGTCATGCACGAAGGCGTCGTCCGAAAGCCCCGCCATCAGGGATCGCGACGTCGCCGCCCGGCCCGCCACGCACTCGACCGCGACGGTGTTCAAATCGGCGATATCGGCGAGGTCGAAGCCGGCGGCGGTGGTCTCGCGGACGCGTTCGCGTTCGCCCCCAAGATGCTCCAGCACGACGACCCGGCTCGGCCCGAAACCGCGTCCGGTCAGGAGCCGCGCGATGGCCTGCGGCGAGGACGCATCCTCGGCATAGATCAGCAGCCGCGCCGAGGGAGCCAGATAGCGATTGACGGTCTCGACCGGCCGGCCATGCACCGTCAGGCAGCGGCAGCGGCAGCGGCAGTCGGCCAGCGGCCAGACCAGGCGGGCCGCCGCGAGCTGAAACGCCGATGGCGCCGGGAGGACCTGCATCTCCTCAGGCGAAAAATGCCGCGTCAGGGTCGCGCCGACGCCGAACCACATCGGGTCGCCGGTGGCAAGCACCACGGTCGGCGTGCCGGTAGAGGCTTTCAGCGCCGCGAGCGAATCCGCGAAAGGCTTGGCCCAAGAGACGGTCCGGGCAGGCGAATCGCCGAGCATCGCCAGATGTCGCTCGCCGCCGAAGACGGTTTTTGCGGCCTCGAGCGCCGCGCGCGCTTCGTCGGGGAGCGTCGTCAGGCCGCCGTCCCCGATACCGATCACCGTCAGCCACGG
The DNA here is from genome assembly GCF_036016755.1 of Aurantimonas sp. A3-2-R12. Classification (NCBI taxonomy): domain Bacteria; kingdom Pseudomonadati; phylum Pseudomonadota; class Alphaproteobacteria; order Hyphomicrobiales; family Aurantimonadaceae; genus Aurantimonas; species Aurantimonas sp. A3-2-R12. The sequence continues at coordinate 172,328 of NZ_JAYXIH010000004.1, forward strand.
CCGGGCCGTCTCCGCCATCGTCAGTTAAGACCGCTTGCCAGCGCGTTCACTGCCGCCGCCGCCATGGCGCTGCCTCCGCGGCGCCCCGTCAGCGTGACGAAGGGCACGCCGTGGACGTCGCGCGCAAGCTCGGCCTTCGATTCCGCCGCGCCGACGAAACCGACCGGCAGGCCAATGATCAGGGCCGGTCGGGGCGCCCCTTCCTCCAGCTTTTCCAGCAGGCGATAGAGCGCGGTCGGCGCGTTGCCGATCGCGACCACGGCCCCTTCCATCAGATCGGTCCACAGATCGACCTGCGCGGCGGAGCGGGTGGTGCCCTCGCGCTCGGCGATTCGCCGTGTGCGCGGGTCGCCGAGCCGGCAGACGATCTTGTTCTGGCGCGGCAGCTTGGCGGAGATGATGCCGTGCGACACCATTTCGGAATCGCACAAGATCGGCGCGCCGCTTTCGAGCGCCCCGCGCCCTGCCTCGATCGCGCCTTCGGAAAGAACCAGATTGGAGAGAATGTCCGGCATGCCGCAGGCGTGGATCAGGCGGATCGCCAGATCATGACCGGCCTCCGGCACATGCGACAAATCCGCTTCCTGGCGGATCAGCCGAAAGCTTTCGGCGTAGATCGCCGCAGGGTTGCGGATGTAGGACAAGCGCGCGCCGGGGGCGAGATAGGGGTCTGACTCTTCGGCGGCGGTCTCGACCAACCGATGTCCCAGCCCAGCGATCCAGCCTTCCTCGGACAACACGGCGGCAGACTCGGCCTCGGACAGATCGGCCGGAGCCGACAGGACTTCGCCGAGGCGTCCTTCCGCGTCGAAGCGCGCGAAGATGTCGGCGAGGGTTTCGACCTGCGCCTCATCGAGGCAGGATTTGTCGCCCTGCTCGACCGGCACCAGACCAGGATAGATCTCCGCCAACACGATCGGCGCGGCGAGGTTGTCCGCAAAGCCCGTCTCGAACGGCCAGACGGCCAAATGCTCCGCGAATTCCGGATCGCGCCGAAGATGCTCGAGCCGGGCGAGGCCGGTGATCACCTGGCTGCCGACACTGCCGGCAAAAGCGAGCTTCCACACCGGCTGGGCCTTGACCGCCCGGCGCTCGGCGAGACGCCGCTCGGCGAGCCCGGTCGGATAGGGCTCGGGTTTGGCGACCGGCAGGCCCGGAATCTCCTGATGCATCGGCCGCCCCCAATACATCGGCGCCGTGGCCAACGCCTCGCGGTTCAGCCGGCCGGCGACCTCGAAGCGATTGGAGAAATTATCGTCGCGATCCTTGAGCGCGTCGGCGAAAAAGCCCCACAGCGCCCGCCAGTCCGGCGCACCGGCGATCGCGGCGGTGGCGCCGGCCGGATAGCCGAAGGGAAAGTCGAAGCCGGCGAAGACGCGCTTGTTCTCGGCCAGCGCGTCGCGGAAGAACTGACGCAGCTTCGCCATCGCGGCACTGCGGGTCGGCGGGTTCACCGTCTCGAGAATTCGCGTCTCGGCTCCGTTGCGCTCGGCAAACGCGATCCAGATCGAATCCTTGCCGGTGGTCGGCGTGTTGGACGCGGACCAGTCGATGATCGCGTAGCGGTCGTATAGCGGCTTCATGGCTTGCTCACCGCCGCCTTCTGCATCGCCCCCGCTTTCATAGACCGCGGACCAAGCGGATGGTCGGCCTGCGGATAGGGGTGGTGGTGATGGCTGGCGTCGCCATGCGAATGGCCGTGGTCATGATCGTGATGATGGGCCTGCCCTCCTTCATGCGTATGGTCATGGTCGTGATGGACATGACCGCCCGCAGGGGCGATTTGATGACCGTGGTCATGCCCCTGCGCCGCCGCGCGGCAGGCGCCGGTGCAGACGGTGTCGCAAAGCAGACAGTCGGCCGAGGAGCCGAGGCCCTCGACGTGATGGTGATGGCTCTCCTGGGCGAGCCCGACCTCCGCCTCGAAGCCCAGCACCTGCTCGCGATATTTGCACATCTGGCAGTTCATGTTGTTGGTGCCTTCGAGGATCTCGTTCAGGCGATCGACGAAGGTTTCCACCACAAGGTCATGGGCGGCGAGATAGCCGGCCTTGAGGAACCGGATCTCGGGATGGCGGGCCGCGACATTGTCGGTCTGGTCGTAGATCCGCCGCACCAGCACGCCGGTGAACAGGAAATAGGGAAAGACGACGATACGCCGGTAGCCGAGCCGGGCGGCATGGTCGAGGCCGGGTTCGACCAGCGGGAAGGTGACGCCCGAATAGGCGGTCTCGCCCCAGCCGAAGCCAAGGCCCTCCCACAGCATCCGCATGACCTTGGAAACGTTGGAGTTGGCGTCTGGATCCGAGGCCCCGCGTCCGACCACGACCAGCATGGTGTCGTGCAGCGGCTCGCCCTCGCGCCAGCCGTCGGCGACGAGGCACGCCTTGATCCGATCGCCGGCGGCCCGGATCATCTTCGGATCGATGCCCAACTCGCGGCCATATTCGATCTGAAGGCCGTTGGCGGCCGCATAGGTGTTGAGGACCGAGGGAATGTCGTTCTTGGCGTGACCGGCGGCGAACAGCATTCCCGGCAATGCCAGGACGGTGTCCGCGCCGCTTTCCCGCAGGCGGTCGAGGCCGTCGCGAATGACCGGCTTGGCGAATTCCAGATAGCCGTGTTCGACACGCCAGTCCGGCAGGCGCGCGCGGAGCTTGTCCGCCAGGCCGCCAAACTCGGTCATCGCGCCCTGGTCGCGGCTGCCATGGCCGCACAGCATCAGAGCCTTCATCATCGGCCTCCGTTCATCTCGTTTCGACGCCGGAGGAGCCGCGCCCGGCGAATCCGGCGCGCGGTTCGGTCCGACAGCTCCGTCTTAGCCCCCTGCTTGGGTCGGCCGCACCGGAATGTGTTTCAGCCCGTAACCGGGCACCGTCAGTTTCGTCAAAACCGGTAGACCGGGAGAGCCACACGGTCAAACGGAGTCTGCGAAAGCGGGTGTCGCCCGGCAACCGCCAAATCGATCTGGGCACGCGCGGCAAGCCGCTTATCGCGGGCGCGGGCCGGAGCGATCCGCCTGCCAGGGATCGATGATCTCGACGCCGAATGGTACGAAATCGCCAATATTGCGGGTGACGACAGGAAGTTTCAGCTCCAGCGCCGTTGCCGCAATGAGCGCGTCGTTCGTGGACGCGCTGTTCGGCGTCGGAAGTGTCGCGCAGCGACGCGCGATCGCCAGCGTCACATCGATGACGCGGTTATCCAGCAGCGGCAGAACCAGCGCTTCGAGCCATTCGCGCAGCAGTCGCGCGAAGTTCGCGTCCCGCCTCTCCTGGCGCAGGATGCCGAACTCGATTTCGAGGATCGTCACGATCGACACGCCGAAATCCTCCGGCGCGATTGCCGCGATGAAGCCCCTGAAATGGTCGTTGGTCCGCTCAGGCCGCCGGCTGTCGGAAATAACGTTGGTGTCGAACAGATAATGCATCAGCCAAGATCGACGTCCCGGGTCGCGATGTCCACGCGCTCGGGGGAGAAATCGAAGTCGGCTTCGGGACGAGGATCGGCCAGGAAGTCGAGAAGCGTCGGCCGCTGGCGTGATAGCCGCCGGTATTCCGCCTCGGACATCAGGACGAAGGCCGGCTCTCCGCGCTCGGTGATGCGAACGGGAGCCTTCCGCGCCGCTTCCTTGACGCGGCCATGTTGCTGATTGAACGCGCGACTGCCGAAGGTCTGCATGGCTGCCCCATCTGTATTACGTTCTCTCAAATGTAATACAGACATCCCGGACGATCAAGCTCGGGCCGGGCACTGGACTTGCGCCGCGCGTCGGGCGAGGAGGGAACATGCGCCAGACCGCCGCCATCATGCTGCAGGGCACCGGCTCCGATGTCGGCAAGACGGTGCTCGTCGCCGGGCTCTGCCGGCTGTTTGCCCGGCGCGGGCTCGCCGTCCGCCCGTTCAAGCCGCAGAACATGTCGAACAACGCGGCCGTCGCGGCAATCCCCGGCACGGCGGATTTCGGCGAGATCGGCCGGGCGCAATGGCTGCAGGCGCTGGCCTGCGGCACGCCGCCGACCGTCGACATGAATCCGGTGCTATTGAAGCCGCAATCGGAGACCGGTAGCCAGATCGTGGTTCGCGGTCGCGTCGTCGGGGAGGCCAAGGGCCGCGATTACCAGCGGCTGAAGCCGGCACTCCTTCAGAACGTGCTCGACAGCTTCGCGGCGCTCTCGGCCGAGGCCGATCTCATCATCGTCGAGGGCGCCGGCTCGCCGGCCGAGATCAATCTTCGAGCCGGCGACATCGCCAATATGGGTTTTGCCACCGCCGCGAAGGTGCCGGTGATCCTCGTCGGCGACATCGATCGCGGCGGCGTCATCGCCTCGCTCGTCGGCACCCACGCGATCCTGACCGAAGACGATCGGGCGATGGTGACGGGCTTTTTGATCAACAAGTTCCGCGGCGACGTCTCGCTGTTCGACGCCGGGCTGGCCGCCATCACCCGGTTTACCGGCTGGCCGTCCTTCGGCGTCGTGCCGCATCTGAGCGCCGCTGCGAAACTGCCGGCCGAGGATTCCGTCGCGCTGGAGCGCCTGTCGCACAGCGGCCAGTCAGGCAAACTCAAGATCGCCGTCCCCCTGCTCGGCCGGATCGCCAATTTCGACGATCTCGATCCGCTGAAGGCCGAGCCGGATATCGCGGTCGCGTTCATACGACCCGGCGAGAGCCTGCCGGACGACGCGGCGCTGGTGCTCCTTCCGGGCTCGAAATCGACCATCGCCGATCTTGCCGCCTTCCGAGCAAACGGCTGGGACCGGGACCTTGCCGCCCATCATGCGCGCGGCGGCCATGTCGTCGGCCTGTGCGGCGGCTACCAGATGCTGGGGCGCCTCGTCCGCGACCCGGACGGCATCGAGGGGCCGGTGCGCGAAGCGGAAGGGCTCGGCCTCCTCAACGTCGAAACCGTGATGGAGCCGGAAAAAACCGTGCGCGAGGCCCGCGCGACGACGCCCGACGGCGAGCCACTGGAGGGCTATGAGATCCATCTCGGCCGTACCACCGGCCCGGACTGCGCCCGGCCGGTGTGCCTCATCGACGGGCAGCCGGACGGCGCGACATCGGCCGATGGCCGCGTCTTCGGCACCTATCTGCACGGGTTGTTCGGGGCCGACGACTGGCGCCGGCGCTATCTGTCGCGCTTCGGGCTGGAGGCCGCCGGACCCGGCTACCGTGCCGGCGTCGAGGCCGCGCTGGATGAGATCGCCGACGCGTTGGAACGGGTGGTGGATGTGGAGGCGCTGCTTACTCGCGCAAAGGTTGTGGCAACTGCTGAATAGTGATGCCCCCGGCGCTACTTAGATCCATCGATTTTTGCGCCTCGTGCAAAACAAGCTGCCAACTCTTGGAAATATCTTTGGCAGCGATCATATTTTCAGGTGAGGAATTCATGAAGTAATCTTGGACCGCCCTTGCGGGAGACGTTTCATCCATTTCCTGTCCAAACAGCCAGAAATCGCCCGCAAACGCACACTCAGATTTATTTGACGTTTGATGTTGCGCGACTACAATTTTTTCAACGTCGCCGGGCAGGGAAGCCACCGCGCCATCAGTTGATGTATACCAGGTCCCACTTCCCGATTTTCCGTTGGCCGCGCTGGCTACAGCTGCAGGGAGTGCAGCGCAGTCAACGGTGAAAGCCTTTCTCATCGCGGCTAACGAACTATCCTCCGAAAGAATACTCAGCTGAACATCATAACCAACGCGGCCTGCATTGTAGGCCCACGATAATAATGGAATTGGTGGCCTCGCGTCTCCACACTTACTTTCGCTATACTCAACATTATTCACTGCAATTGCAATCTCATCAGATTGATTACAGTATGATATCATTATTGTATCTTCATCAATTTGGGATTTTACCTCGGCGATCTCAAACGTTCCGTCTTTTACGTTAACGTATGAACCTCTAATAAACGATGCCGCCTGAACTGCTACGATTTTTTTCACGAATTCATTGCTATCTCCCGATATACTTTTTTCGGCTTGCGCAAATACATCCGACGTCGCCATTGCCATCAATGCGATTGAAAGCGAGCCATATCTCATCGATTAACGCTCCTTATGCCAATGACCTCATTATTAACAATTGAATAGACCACCCCATGTTGCCGCGGATTATTCGAACTTCGGCATAATACAAATGTCATTTTGCCATCTGAAAAAATATGCGACGAGTTTCGTCGCTCCAAACAAAGGGATATTGACGCTTTAATATCTGCATCAACAATCTCGTCAAAACTTTTTTTGCTTAATGTCATATAGTATTTAGCGCGTTTTTCATCCCACACCGCTTCCGCTAACGCGTCACCCGCCGCTTTTCCTGTAAGGTATAAAAAAGCGAATCCCGCGAATATAGAAACCGCGCCTACCGAAATTTTTCCCAATGGTGAAATATTGACAGCTATCTCGACCTGCCTGCCATTACCACCCCACGTCGCCGCCACCACTAAGAGGTTGAAAACCAAAAACATCACTAAAAATAGCGGATATGTAATCACCTTAAAGGAAAATATCAGAATCTCCTGCAAAGAAAGCTCCGCCTCCGTCCAATCGATTCCGAATCTTGCAAGATAACTTGAAATGTATATTGTGCCAGAAAAATATAGTATGGCTACTGGCAGTGCCGTCCAAGCCAAATCCTTTATCTTTGCGTCCATGCATGCCCCGCGCCCACATTTTTCTCCCAGCACGCAATTTCAGGACCCATTAGAATATTATATGATCTTCTCCTTACGTCAAATCAAATGAATGCCTCCTTTGGCGTTGAATAAGCCGAAGTCGCGTAGTCGACGGCATCGCCTACGATCCTGTCAACGTTTATCATTCCCGCCCCGCCCACGCCTTGAACTTCTCCGCCCAATCCGCGTGCCAGCGCGACAGCGGCGGGCGGTTCTCCACGAGGTCGCCGGCCGCCCAAGCGATACGCTTTTCGTCCATCTCCCGCGTCACCTCGCCATCCGGGCAGAGGATGTAGAAATCCTCGGTGCCGAGTTTCTCCAGCATGAAATCGGCGGTCTGCTCGGGGGTCCAGGCCCCGTCCGGCTTCTCGGTGCGGCCCTTTTGGGTCAAGGGCGTGAAGACGAAGCCGGGGATCATCAGGCGCGCCTCGATGCGGCAGCCTTCGCGGTTGCGCAGATCATGCTGCAGCGCTTCGGCAAACGCTTTCACCCCGGCCTTGGCGACATTGTAGGCGGGGTCGCCCGGCGGCGTGGTGATGCCCTGCTTGGAGCCTGTGACGACGATCAGTCCCGGCTCGCCCTCCGCGACCATCCGCTCGCCGAAGACCTGCGCGACATGGATGATCCCGTGCAGATTGGAGCGCAGAACCGCGTCCCAGTTGGCGACTGGGCCGAAGATGTCGCTGCCGGGCTGGATACCGGCATTGTCGAAGACGAGGTGAACCGTCCCGAAGCGCCCGAACAGGTTCTTCGCCAGCGCCTCGACCGCCGCGCGATCGCCGACGTCGGTGTTCGAGGTCAGCACACTGCCGGACGGGCTCAGCGCCGACACCGCTTCCTTGGCTTCGGCCAGACGCTCGGCAGCACGGTCGACGAGGCAGACTGTCATGCCGGTTTCCGCGAAGCGCTTGGCTGCGGCCAACCCGATACCGGAGGCGCCGCCGGTGACGACGGCGATCCGGCCTTCAGCGATCACGGGATGGGTCATCACGATCTCCTTTCGCGCGAGTTCGCCGCGAATGGCCGCGACGTTGTACTGTCCGGGCCGTCAGCCTCGCGACGTCATGGCAGATTGCCTGCCGACGCGCTGGCGCCGCACCTCAGCCGGCTGTGCCGAAGCGGGTCAAGAAGTCGGGGAACATCGCGGTCAATCCAACGAAGATCAGATAGAACGCGACGATGTAGCTGAGCAGCCGTGGCATGATCAGGATCAGGATTCCGGCGACCAGCGCGACGATCGGCTGGAGGGTGATGATTTCCATGGGAGACTCCTTCTTTCGGCAAGAGAGATAGCACGCGCATCGCGTCAGGCCATGTGCCAGCCATGGCTCGGCACGATCGACTGGCCGGTGAGGGCGTTCGAGGGGAAAGCGGCGAGGAACACGGCGACCGCGGCGACATCCGCCATGGTCGTGAATTCCTGGTCGACTGTTTCCCCGAGCATGATCCGGTCGACGACCTCCTGCTCGGTAATGCCAAGATCGCGTGCCTGCTCGGGGATCTGCTTTTCCACGAGCGGCGTTTTCACGAAACCGGGGCAGATCGTGTTGGCGCGCACCCCATGTTTGGCGCCCTCCTTGGCCATCACCCGGGACAGTCCGAGAATGCCGTGTTTGGCCGCGACATAGGCGCTTTTCAGCGCCGAGGCCTCGTGGCTGTGGACCGAGCCCATGTAGATCAGCGCGCCGGATTGTTGCGGATACATGTGTTTCACGCAGGCCTTGGTCAGCAAGAACGAGCCGTCGAGATGGATTGCCACCAGCTTGCGAAACTCGGCATAGGGAAAGTCCTCGATCGGGTGGACGATCTGGATGCCGGCGTTGGAGATCATCGTGTCTACGCGGCCGAATCGGGCCGCGACGTTGTCGACGCCAGCGTTCACCGCGCTTTCGTCGGTGACATCCATCGTCACCGCCATCGCTTCGGCGCCGGCCGCTTCCAGTTCGACGACAACCGCGTCGGCCCCGGCCCTATCGATGTCGCAGACCGCGACCTTGGCCCCCTCCCGCGCGAAGGCGAGGGCGATTTCCTTGCCGATGCCCGAGCCGGCACCGGTGATGACGGCGACATTGCCTTCCAATTGCATGACCGCGCTCCTTGTTGTCCGTCCGCGGACATGGAAAGGCCGGCGAGAACTTAAAGTCCCCGCCGGCCCCGATGACCGAATTTATCCATGATCCGACCGGGTTGCCCCGGCTGGGGTCAGAACTCTTCCCAGCTGTCGGTGTTGGTCTGTTCGGCACGGGCGGCGCCGCCCGTTCCGGTGGTCTTCATCTGCGGCACGCCGCGCGACGCGGTCGCCGGCCGTGCCGACTGGGCCGCGTTGCCGCGAGAGCGCGACGCCTGCTGACCCCGCCCAGAGCCGGCCGAGCCGGCGGTCTTGAACTGCGCCATCGCGCTCGCCAGTTCCTCGGTTTCGTTGGTCAGCGTCTGGCTCGCCGCCGTCGCCTCTTCCACCATCGCCGCGTTCTGCTGCGTCACCTTATCCATCTGATCGGCCGCGCCGGAGACTTCCCTGAGGCTGGTCGCCTGCTCCTTGGCGCTCACCGCGATGGTTGCGATCAGCTCGGCCATCGAACTGACCTCGGCGACGATCTCGTCCAGCGACTTGCCAGACGCGGTGACCAGCTCGACGCCGCTCTCCACCTGGCTGCGCGAGGTCGCGATCAGCGTCTTGATCTCCTTGGCGGCTTCCGCCGAGCGCTGGGCCAGCCCGCGCACTTCCTGGGCAACCACCGCAAAGCCCTTGCCGGCTTCACCCGCCCGCGCCGCCTCGACGCCGGNGGCTTCCGCCGAGCGCTGGGCCAGCCCGCGCACTTCCTGGGCAACCACCGCAAAGCCCTTGCCGGCTTCACCCGCCCGCGCCGCCTCGACGCCGGCGTTTAGCGCCAGCAAATTGGTCTGGAAGGCGATCTCGTCGATCACCGAGATGATCTGGTTGATCTGCTCGGAGGATTTCTCGATCTGGCTCATCGCCGCCACCGCCTGGCCGACGATCTCGCCGCCCTTTTCGGCCTTGCCGCGGGCAGCACTCGCCGCCGTCTGCGCCTTGCCGGCGCCCTCGGCGGTTTCATTCACCGCCGTCGTCACCTCGCCCAGCGCCGCCACCGTCTCTTCCAGGTTCGCCGCCTGCTGTTCGGTGCGCTGCGCCAGATCGTTCGAGGCCGTGTTGATCTCCTGCAGGCCCGACCGGATCGAACCGATCGAGGTCACTACATTGCCGATCGCATCTTCCAGCTTGGCGACGCTGGCGTTGAACTTCGCCCGGATCGGCTCGAACTCGGCCGCCACCGGCTCGGCCATGCGCACCGTCAGGTCGCCCGCCGACAGCCGCTCGAAGCCAACCTCCACCACACCGACAAAAGCGCGCAGATCCTCGGCCTTGGCATTGTCCAGCGCTGCCTGGCGGGTCTGTTCCGCCTCGCGTTCGCGGGAGAGCCGTTCTGTTTCCTGGCTGGATGCTTCCGCACGACCCTGTTCTTCCCGCGCAAGCTCGGTCGCCTCGGCAATGCTCTTGAACATGGCGGAGACCGTATAGGCGAGCCACAGAAGGACAGCGGCTTCCGTAACCAAGATGACCGCGTGTAGACCGAAGCGCACGACATCGGTGCCGCCGGGATAGATCGCCGCCGGCAACGCGAAGTTCAGCACCAGGTGGTGCAGGGCGGTTGCCACCGTCGCCCCCGCGATCACACGCCAATCGAACATCGCTCCGACCACCGCCAGACCGGCGAAATAGGCCATGTGCATATCGACTTGAAGGTAGTTGCCGCTGAGCGCCGAAACGAGGATGGAAATGTTGCCGACGAGGCCGACGGCGCAAACCATTCGCGCCGTCGATCCGAGGTCGGCCCTCCGGGAGAGCAGCAGACTGACGACCGCGATGGCGACTGCGGCAAACGTCGGCGCGATGACCGACCGGGCATTCGCCATTTCAACCAGCATGATCACCGGCACGAAACCGAACTGGCCGAGAGAGATCCAGCTCGTGATACGGGCGCGGTGCGCATCAAGGTTTTTCATCGCATTCATGGTCGAGTTCCTAGTCAGTGGTGCTTGCGCAGCCGATCGTGGCAGCGTCGAGAACGAGCCATGCACCGGTGGCGCGAAGCCGCCCCGGCAAGCCTTCGTCGGTGAATTCGAGTACGGCTACGGAGGGCCAGGCCCCCGCATCTATGAGATTGCCGGCCCTGGCGGCCGCTTGGATGACACGCGCTTGCGGCCACCATGGCGGAAAAACCGCCGCGAGGCTTTCGGTACTGGCGAGACTGGGACCCGGGATCGCGACGATGAGGGTCGCCAACGCCATGACGGACCCGGCGATCCAGCTGAGCGTGTGCGATTTCATTGCGGTCGTGAACATTATCGGACGCCTTGCAGCGGGAATATCGCAGCGGCAAGAACTGTCATGCTCGCACCAGCCCCCCGCCGAAGTCATTGTTTAACGAGCGAATCTGAATAGATCGCAAACATGATCGATCGATCGACCGGATGGGTTTGAGCCCCGAAGGTCGCTGTCCAAAGATTGCCGTTAGGGTAATAGAGCCGGGTAGCGGTCCGGGGCGTCGGCCCGTTATACCAACCTGCGGTGATAGGGACCTATTCGATGGCGCTGGACGGGCTTGTCCGGCCAGGAGCGCCGCGCGGTTCGATGCGGCGCATCGGGCAAGCGGTGCGACGCCGTCCGGCAAGCCCGTACAGCCCACCTTTGGCCGGGCGCTCGCCGCGCCTG
>NZ_JAYXIH010000040.1:0-40904 GCF_036016755.1 Aurantimonas sp. A3-2-R12
TCGCCCACTGCTGCGCAGCTTGGAACAAGCTCGTCGATCAGCCCTGGAAAATCACGTCCATCGGAATGCGAGAGTGGGCGCATGGGTCTTGATCAGCGCCCGTTGGTATCAGTCGCCCGATGGTCATATCACTCTCGATCCGAACATCCGCGGCGGGCGCCCGACCATCCGTGGTACCCGCATTGCGGTCGCCGATGTTCTTGGCTGGCTCTCGTCCGGTATGAGCAATGGGGAAATTCTGGATGATTTCCCCGAATTGACGGAGGCTGATATCCGCGCGGCCTTGAGCTATGCCGCCGATCGGGAGCGCCATACGATCACGGCGGCACAGTAAGCCTATCCCTCGACCAGAATTTCAGCCTTAAACTCTACGATCGTCTCGCTATTCTTTATCCCAGGGCAATCAAAGCGCTGCGCCAGAATAATCAATCACGCGAAATTCGCCGCAGCCAAGCAGTCTTGGACCACAAAAACGCCCTTTCGCCTAACCATAAAAATAATACCAATCCACCGACAAAAATAAGGAGATATATAATTCCAATCAATGGATAGGAAATTATAATAGGGGATAATTGAATCGACAATATAAAAAATGATCGAACAAATGCAATGATGTTCGCGCCAAAAAACCCCTGGCATTCCGCGTAGACAAACAGAGCGTTGGTCCAATAGCACCCAATTTCAGACCTGTCATGAAAATCAGGAATGGGGTATACAATGTTAAATAAATAACTGAATGCAAGCAAGAATATATAGAATGATATAACCACGCCGAGCCAAAAGCGAAGCGAATGCCCCAGTCGATTTCCAGTATTTTTCATTGGGCGCCAATATATTCCTAATTCATCGCAATATAATGCAAAATCGTAAATGAATCCAGACGTGACTGTTGTGTGGTAGTGCGTGGATCAGATTGAATTGTGCTGAATTCTCAATCCCGTTTCAATCCCGCCGGGCGTCCGGCGACACGAGAATATGCGGCGCGTCGGCCGTGTTGTGCTCCGCCAATTTCCGCGAGCCCTTGGTGATCGTCCGGCCGTTCGACATGCGCACGGTGCCGTCGAGCACCAGCTTCAGCGCATGCGGATAAAGCCGGTGCTCGGCCCGCAACAGTCGCGCCCCCAGCGTCTCGGCGGTGTCGTCCGGCTCGATCGCGATCGCCGCCTGGGCGATGATCGGCCCCTCGTCCATACGCTCGGTGACGAAATGGACCGTGCAGCCGTGGATTCGCATTCCCGTCGCCAGCGCCCGCCTATGGGAGTCCAGACCGGGAAACAGCGGCAGCAGCGACGGGTGGATGTTGATCAGGCGCCCGCTGTAGCGCCGCACGAAGCCTTCCGACAAAATCCGCATGTAGCCGGCAAGGCAGACGACGTCCGGCTTGAGGTCGTCCAGCGCCTTGAGGACCGCAGCCTCGTGCTTGGCGCGATCGGCGAAGGCGCCCTGTTCGACGGCTATGGCCGTGATGCCCGAGCGCTCCGCCGTTTCGAGACCCGGCGCGTCGGCGTGGTTGGCGATGACACCGACGATCTGGCCCGGATAGGCCGGATCCATCGAGGCGGCGGCCAAGGCGCTCATATTGGTGCCGCGTCCGGAGATCAGGATCGCGATCCTCTGCCGGCGGACCGCGTTCATGGTAGCGGCAACGCGCCGTTGAAGGTCACCGCCGCGTCCTTGCGCGGCAGGATGCGCCCGAGCGGCACGACGGTTTCGCCGGCTTTCTGCAGGATCGCGCTGACCGTCGCCGCGTCGGCCTCGGACACGACGACGATCATGCCGATGCCGCAATTGAAGGTGCGCAGCATTTCCAGTTCCGCGATGCCGCCTTCCTTGGCGAGCCATCCGAACACCGGCGGCACCGGAACCGCGAACAGGTCGATGTCGGCCCTCAGCGTTTCCGGCAGAACTCGTGGAATGTTTTCGACGAAGCCGCCGCCGGTAATATGCGCCAGCGCCTTGATGCCGTTCGTCTCGGCGAAGGCCGAAAGCAGCGCTTTGACATAGATGCGGGTCGGCTCGATCAGGGCTTCGCCCAGCGTTCGATCGCCGTCGAAGGGAGCCGGGTCGCCATAGCGCGCGCCGGACCGCTCGACGATGCGCCGAACCAGCGAATAGCCATTCGAGTGAACCCCGGAGGACACGAGCCCGAGGATCATGTCACCAGCTTCGATCGTACCGGCCGGGAGCAGGCGGCCGCGCTCGACCGCGCCGACGGCAAAGCCGGCCAGATCGTAGTCCTTGTCGGCATAAAGGCCCGGCATCTCGGCGGTTTCGCCGCCGATCAGCGCGCATCCGGCCTGGCGGCAGCCGCTCGCGATGCCTTTGACGATGGCCTCGCCCTCGGACGGGTTGAGCCGGCCGGTGGCGTAATAATCGAGGAAGAACAACGGCTCGGCGCCCTGAACCACGAGATCGTTGACGCACATGGCCACGAGATCGACGCCGATCGTCTCGTGCAGGCCGGTCTCGATGGCGATTCTGAGCTTCGTGCCGACGCCGTCATTCGCCGCGACCAGCAGCGGGTCGTCGTAGCCGGCCGCCTTGAGGTCGAAGAGGCCGCCGAAGCCGCCGATTTCGCCGTCGGCGCCGCGGCGCCGCGTCGAGCGCACATGCGGCTTGATCCGCTGCACGAGCTCGTTGCCGGCGTCGATATCGACGCCCGCGTCCCGGTAAGTCAGAGAGTTGCTCGTGTCGGTCATGGTCCCCGCCCGTTTCCGCCGAGTTGACATGATCGCGGCCCGTGAGCAAGACCCGAAGCCATGGCGCGAGGAATTGTCACGATGTATCGGTGGGCGAGCGAGCGGTTTTCCTCGACGATTGGCGCGGCCTCATGACCGTCCCGAATTTCATCTCGATTGCCCGGCTTCTCGGCGTCCCGATCCTGGTCTGGGCATTGATCGACGGCGATTGGCAGCTTGCCTTTCTGATCTTCATTCTCGCGGGCATCTCGGATGCCGTCGACGGGGCGATCGCGCGCCACTTCGATCAGCAGTCCACCCTCGGCCTTTACCTCGATCCGCTCGCCGACAAGGCTTTGCTGATTTCGGTCTTCGTCGGCCTTAGCCTGCTCGACCAGCTGCCGGCCTGGTTGGCGGTGGCGGTGGTCAGCCGCGACCTTCTCATCATCGCCGCCGTGCTTCTGTCCTACGTCATGGGACAGCCTGTGAAGGTGCGTCCGCTGCTGGTCTCCAAAATGACCACCCTGGCGCAACTCATGTTAGCGGCGGTGGCTCTTGCGGAGCCGGCTTTCGGCCTCCAGCTTAACCTGCTCATTGCCGTTCTCGTCGGCATCACAGCGCTCTTGACCGGACTGTCGGCCGCCGCCTATCTCGTTGATTGGCTTCGGCACATGGCCTCCGAGGGGCATCCCGGGCGTGAGGAAGGTGATCCGACATGAACGACCGAAGTGCGCTGATCCGCCGGCAGGTGTTCTTCTGGAGCTCAGCTGCGGTTCTGGCCGTATTGCTGCTATGGCTGTTTTCCGGGATTCTGCTGCCCTTCGTCCTCGGTATGGTGATCGCCTATTTCCTCGATCCCGTCGCGGACTGGTTCGAGCGCCACGGCTTTTCGCGGGTGGCGGCGACGGTCGTCATCCTTGTTCTGTTCGCGGCGACCTTCATTGCCGCCGTGCTGATTCTCGTACCGGTTATCGGCAGTCAGATTGCCAGTTTCGCAGAGCGCGTTCCGGATTATCTCGATCGGTTGCAGGGCTTGGCCACCGCAGCGCGAAGCGGGCCGCTGGCGTTTCTATTCTCGGGAGAAGAGAGCAATCTGAAGCAGGATTTTGCCAAGATCGTCAATGAGGGAACCGGGTTCATCACCTCCTTCCTCGGCTCTGTCTGGACCTCGTCGCTGGCTGTGGTCAATTTCGTGGCATTGTTCGTGGTGACGCCGGTCGTCGCCTTCTATCTCCTGCTCGACTGGGATCGGATGATCGCGAAGGTCGATTCCTGGATCCCGCGCCAGCACACCACGACCGTTCGGCATCTGGCGCACGACATCGACCGTTCGGTGGCCGGCTTCCTTCGTGGCCAAGGCAGCGTCAGCCTGATCCTCGGCACCTTCTATGCCATCGGACTGACGCTCACCGGGCTCAATTTCGGGTTGCTGATCGGCCTGTTCGCGGGGCTGATCTCGTTCATCCCCTATATCGGCTCGACCGTCGGCCTTGTGCTCGCCGTCGGCGTGGCGCTGGTGCAGTTCTGGCCGGACTGGATCTGGATCGTCGCCGTCGCGACGATTTTCTTCGTCGGACAGTTTTTCGAGGGCAACATCCTGCAGCCGAAGCTGGTCGGGGCCTCGGTCGGCTTGCATCCGGTCTGGCTGATGTTCGCGCTGTTCGCCTTCGGCGCCCTGTTTGGTTTCGTCGGTCTCTTGATCGCCGTCCCCGCCGCGGCAGCGGTTGGCGTTCTGGCCCGCTTTGCAATTACGCAATATTTACAAAGCGAGATGTATTATGGCCCGCCGTCGCCCCCGGAGAATGCCACTTGCGTGACGGTCGAGGAATCTCCGGCTCCGAAGGTGATTAGCGCCGAACCTCGCTCGGGTGCCGGCGAATAGGGCAAGGCCGCCATGCCGTCGCAACTCCCTCTCGATCTTCCCCACGCCGCCTCGCACGCCCGTGAGGATCTCATCGTCTCGGCGTCGAACCGGCTCGCTGTCGAGGCTGTCGACACCTGGCCACATTGGCGGCATTCGGTGTTGGTGATCGTGGGACCGCCCGGAGCGGGCAAGACGCATCTCGCCAATGTATGGGCGGAGCGGGCCGGGGCGCGGATCGCCGAAGCCGGCGCTATGGCCGCCCATCTCGACCAGTCGGGATTTCGCATCGTCGTCGACGATCTCGATCGCTCGCACTTGTCGGAAACCGACCTGTTCGGCCTCGTCAACGCCGCGCGGCTGGGAGCCGGGAGCGTGCTTGCGACAAGCCGGACGCCGCCGGCGGGAATGGCATTCACGCTTAGCGATCTTCGCTCGCGCCTTTGCGCGGCGACGATCGCCGAGCTTGGAGCCCCCGACGACGACCTTTTGGCCGGCGTCCTGGTCAAACTTTTCGCCGACCGCCAGCTCGACATAGCGCCGCGGATGGTCCGCTATCTGGCCGAGCGAATGGAGCGCTCGCTCGATTCAGCCCGCCGCGTCGTCGCCGCCGTCGATCGCGAGGCGTTGGCTTCCAAGGAGCGCATAAGCACGCGCCTTCTCAAGCGGGTGCTTGACCGCGAGAGCGAAGCGGTGCGTCATCAGGCGGTCGTGCCGGCCCGCTACCCGGGCGCGACGGAGGACTGATCATGGATACAGCATCACCGGCGCCCCGGGCCAAATCGAGGAAATCCCGCACGCGCAAGCCTATGGCTGGCGCGGCAACAGGGCGGCAGGAAACGGCTGCTGAGGTTCCGACCGACACGCCGGCGAGCGTCGACAACGCCGCGGCATCGGCGGTCCCGGAGCGGGATGCGGGCGAGACCACGCCGATCCTGTCGGAGGCTTCGGTCATCCTGGAAACACCACCGGCGGAGGTGGAGGCGGCGGCGAACAACGACCGGCCGGCCGACAGCGAGTTGCCGGCGGACCGTTTCATCAATCGGGAGATTTCGTGGCTTCAGTTCAACCGCCGCGTGCTCGAGGAATCGCAGAACTCCTCGCATCCCTTGCTCGAGCGCATTCGCTTCCTGTCGATCTCGGCTGACAATCTCGACGAATTCTTCATGGTCCGGGTGGCCGGTCTCGCCGGTCAGGTGCGCGAGAAAATCACCGTCCGCAGCATCGACGGCCTGACGCCGCAGGAACAGCTCGACCGGATTCTCGATGATGTGGGGCATCTGCAGGGGGAACAACAGGCATCGCTGGCCGAACTCGTCAAGGAACTGCGGCAGGAGCGCATCCAGATCGTCGGCGCTGGCGATCTCAAGCGCGACGACCGGGCCTGGCTGGAGAAGCATTTCGACGAGACGATCTTCCCGGTCCTGACGCCGCTGTCGGTCGACCCGGCGCATCCGTTTCCATTCATTCCCAATCTGGGCTTCTCGATCGCTCTCGCCCTGCTGCGCGAGCGCGATTCCCAGCCCATGAACGCGCTTTTGCGCCTGCCGCCGGCGCTGCAGCGATTTATCGAGATGCCGCCGACTGACAAGGGGCTCCTGCGCCTGGTGCCGCTGGAGAGCATCGTCGCATTGTTTATAGGTCGATTGTTTCCAGGGTACAGGGTCAAGGGCGCGGGGACCTTCCGTATCATTCGCGACAGCGATATCGAGGTCGAGGAAGAGGCCGAGGATCTCGTCCGCCATTTCGAAAGCGCCTTGAAGCGGCGACGCCGCGGGTCGGTAATCCGGATCGAGTTCGATTCGGTCATGCCGGAGACGCTGCGCAATTTCGTCGCGGGCGAACTGGCGGTGCCGGAGTCGCGCGTCTCGGTCATGGACGGCATGCTGGCGCTCGATTCGGTGTCGCAGA
Organism: Aurantimonas sp. A3-2-R12; assembly: GCF_036016755.1. Classification (NCBI taxonomy): domain Bacteria; kingdom Pseudomonadati; phylum Pseudomonadota; class Alphaproteobacteria; order Hyphomicrobiales; family Aurantimonadaceae; genus Aurantimonas; species Aurantimonas sp. A3-2-R12. The sequence continues at coordinate 6,451 of NZ_JAYXIH010000040.1, forward strand.
TCTGCAAATTGCCGCGCGACGATCTGAAGTTCAAACCCTACATTCCGCGCTTTCCCGAGCGGATCCGCGAACACAATGGCGATTGCTTCGCGGCCATCCGCGAGAAGGACATCATCGTCCATCATCCGTATGAATCGTTCGACGTGGTCGTGCAGTTCCTTCGGCAGGCGGCGCAGGACCCGAACGTCATCGCGATCAAGCAGACGCTTTATCGCACGTCGAACGAGTCCCCGATCGTCCGGGCGCTGGTCGACGCCGCCGAATCCGGCAAGTCGGTGACGGCGCTGGTCGAGCTGAAGGCGCGGTTCGACGAGGAGGCCAATATCCGCTGGGCCCGCGATCTGGAGCGGGCGGGCGTCCAGGTGGTTTTCGGCTTCATCGAAAAGAAGACCCACGCGAAGCTATCGCTGATCGTTCGGCGGGAGGATGGAAAGCTTGTGAACTTCGTTCACATCGGCACCGGCAACTACCATCCGATCACCGCGAGAATCTATACGGACTTGTCCTACTTCACCGCCGACCCGGACATCGCACATGACGTCCAGCTGGTGTTCAACTACATCACTGGCTACGCCGAACCGGCCGAGGTCAAGAAGCTCGCCATCTCGCCGCTGACGATGCGCAGCCGAATCGTCGGACACATCGAGGACGAGGTCGCTCATGTGCGGGCGGGACGTCCGGGCCAGATCTGGATGAAGATGAATTCGCTAGTCGACCCGGCGATCATCGATGCGCTCTACAGGGCAAGCCAGGCGGGCGTCGAGATCGACCTCGTGGTGCGCGGCATCTGTTGTCTGCGACCGCGTGTGCCCGGCCTGTCAGACAATATCCGCGTCAAATCGATCGTCGGCCGGTTCCTCGAGCACAGCCGTATCTTCTGCTTCGGCAATGGGCAGGGACTGCCCTCCGAGGCGGCGATCGTCTATATGGGCTCGGCCGACATGATGCCGCGCAATCTTGACCGCCGGGTCGAGACACTGGTGCCCATCACCACGCCGACCGTCCACAGTCAGGTGCTGTCGCAGATCATGCTCGGCAACATTCTCGACAATCAGCAGAGCTGGTCGGTCGCCGCCGATGGGACGTCGCGCCATATCTTTCCTTCGCCGGGTGAACAGCCGTTCAACGCCCAACGTTATTTCATGACCAATCCGAGTCTGTCGGGGCGCGGGAAAGCACTGAAAACGGATGCCCCAAAACTCATCGCGCGGCAGCGCGCGGACCATGCGCGCTTCGACTGAGCCGATAGCCCAGGGCCGGCTTCAGGACCGCCGACCCGTTGGCGTCGTCGATATCGGGTCGAACTCCGTTCGTCTGGTCATCTACGAAGGCAACTGCCGGACCTTGACGGTCCTGTTCAACGAAAAGGTTCTGAGCGGGTTGGGCAAGGGGCTGACCCAGACCAACCGGCTCGATCCGCAAGCCATCGATAGCGCGTTGGCCGCGCTCAGGCGCTTTCGCAAGCTTGCTGAGCAGGCCCATGTCGTCGAACTCCATCCGATCGCGACAGCGGCCGCGCGCGAAGCCCAGAATGGGCCGGATTTCATCGTCGCGGCTGAAGAAGCGATCGGTTCCCGGATTTCAATCCTGTCGGGCGCCGACGAGGCGCGCTATGCGGCCGAGGGCGTGCTGGCGGGTTTCCATACGCCCGCCGGCATCGGTGGTGATCTCGGCGGCGGCAGTCTCGAATTGGTCGACATTCATGACGGGCAGTTCGAAGGGGGACTGACTCTTCCGCTCGGCGGTCTGCGTCTGCGCGATCTCGCCGAGGGAGATCTTTCGCGGGCGCAGGCCATCGCCGACAGCCACCTGGCCGCCTGCGCTCTTGCCGGAAAAGGTGAGGGGCGTCCCTTCTTCGCTGTCGGGGGCACATGGCGCAACTTGGCCAAGCTGCACATGGCACAGACCAAATACCCGTTGCACGTTATGCATGGCTACGAGATCGACGCCTCCGGGATCGAGGATTTCCTCGACACCATCCTGCGCGGCGATCCCGAGAAGCTGCAGGGAATCAGCGCGGTCTCGAAATCGCGCCGACCACTGCTCGCCTATGGCGCCGTCGCGCTGAAAAGCGTCATGCGTCACATCAAGCCGTCAAAGATCGTGATGTCGGCACTTGGTGTGCGCGAGGGCTATCTTTATTCGCTGCTACCGGACGCGGAAAAGGCCAAGGACCCGCTGATCGAATCCGCGCGCGAATTATCGATCCTGCGGTCCCGCTCGCCCACCCATGCCCTGGAACTCGTCGAATGGAGCCGGCGCACCTTCGAGGCGTTTGGCATCGAGGAAACCGAGGACGAGGAGCGGCTGCGCGAAGCCGCCTGTCTTCTCGCCGATATCGGCTGGCGCGCCCATCCGGACTATCGCGGCAAGCAATCCCTCTCGATCATCGCCCATGCCGCCTTTCCGGCCGTCGACCATCGCGGCCGAGCCTATCTAGGCCTGACCAATTACTACCGGCACGAGGGCAGTTTCGAGCAGATGCAGCTGCCCGAACTCGAGCGTCTGATCGAGGACCGACTGATGACGCGTGCCCGCATTCTCGCATCGCTGTTTCGCGCGACCTACCTGTTGACGGCGTCGATGCCGGGCGTGCTCGATCAACTGAAATGGGCACAGGATCCACGCGGCGGCTTCACGCTGGTGATCCCGCGCGCGCTCGCCGCACTGATCGGGGAGCGGCCCGAAGGCCGCCTTCAGCAATTCGCCAAGACCGTCGACAAGACGCTGCGCATGGAAGTGCGGTAAGCGCGCGACCTCACGCGTTCTCGTCAAGCGTGACCACTTCGACCTTGCGGTTGCGATAGACGAGGGCGGTCTCGCCTTGCAACAGCCCGAGCGCCCGTTCGCCGAAGATCTCCCGGCGCCAGCCCGACATCGCTGCAATTTCGGCTTCCTCACCCTTCCAGGCAAGTTTTTCCAGGTCGTCGCCCGACGCGATCATCTTGGCCGCGACGCCCTTTTCCTCGACCACGATCTTCAGAAGGACCTTGAGGAATTCGACCGCCGCTGCGGTGCCCTCGGGCAGTTGCCGAGAGCGCGGAATGGGGGGCAGCTCCGATTTCGGCACCGCCAGCGCGCGGCTCACTGCGGCGATAATCGCCCGCCCCGCAGCGCTGCGTTCGAACCCGTTGGGGATCGTCCGCAGGCGGCCGAGCCCCTGTTCGTCTGTCGGCTGCTGCTGGGCGATCTCGTAAATCGCATCGTCCTTGAGGATACGCCCGCGCGGCTTGTCGAGGTCGCGTGCCTCGCGCTCGCGCCATGTCGCCAGTTCTTTCATCACCTGCAATTCGATCGGCTTGCGCACCCGCAGCTTCAGTCGCTTCCAGGCGTCGTCCGGATGCAGGTCGTAAGTGGCCGGGTCCGCCAGGATCGCCATTTCCTCGGCCAGCCAGTGGCCGCGGTCGTCGGCCTCCAACTGCTTTGTCAACTCGCGATAGACGTCGCGCAGATAGGTGACGTCGGCAAGCGCATAGGTTAGCTGCTGCTCGCTGAGCGGGCGGCGGCGCCAGTCGGTGAAACGCGAGGTCTTGTCGATGCGCCCATCGGTGGTCCGGGCGACGAGTTGGTCGTAGGCGATTGATTCCCCAAACCCGCAGACCATCGCCGCGACCTGGGTATCGAAGAGCGGCTTGGGCAAGATGCCGCCGAGCTTGTAGACGATTTCCAGATCTTGGCGCGCCGCGTGGAACACCTTCACGACGCTCTCGTCGGCCATCAGCTCGAAGAACGGCGCCAAATCCATGCCGCTGGCGAGCGGGTCCACCAGCACGGCAAGATCGTCCGACGCCATCTGGATCAGGCAGAGCTCGGGCCAGAACGTCGTTTCGCGGATGAACTCGGTATCGACGGTGACATATTCGGCGGTGGCGAGGTTGGTGCAGGCCTTGGCAAGGTCCGCGGTCGTGGTGATCATTTGCATCCGATATCCTTAGCCCGATCGCGGTGCCGTGCGAAAGGCGGATGCGCCACAGCACCCGTGAAATCTTGACAGGACGAAAGCTGCGTGCGCTTGTCCCCCGCGATTCAATCGAGCCGCCAAACCGTGCCTGCGCGCGCCGACGTGCGGCCGGACCCGGGCCAGATTCAAGAGAGAATGCCATGCACCGCTATCGCAGTCACAGCTGCGCCGCCCTTCGCAAGGACGATGTCGGCAAAACCGTCCGCCTGTCCGGTTGGGCCCATCGAATCCGCGATCACGGCGGCCTGTTGTTCATCGACCTGCGCGACCATTACGGGCTGACGCAAGTCGTCGTCGATCCCGACTCGCCTGCCTTCGCGGTGGCGGAAACGGTGCGTGGCGAATGGGTCATCCGGATCGACGGGGAAGTGAAGGCGCGCTCGGACGAAACCGTTAACGCCAAGCTGCCGACCGGCGCGGTCGAAGTGTTCGCCCGCGAGATCGAGGTGCTGTCGCAGGCCAAGGAACTGCCGCTGCCAGTGTTTGGCGAGCCGGAGTACCCGGAGGATATCCGGCTCAAATACCGCTTCCTCGACCTTCGCCGCGAGACGCTGCACAAGAACATGATGCGGCGCACGCAGATCGTCTCGAAAATGCGCCAGCTAATGGGCGACGGGGGTTTCTTCGAGTTCCAGACGCCGATCCTCACCGCCTCCTCGCCGGAGGGTGCGCGCGACTTTCTGGTGCCGTCGCGACTGCACAACGGCCTGTTCTACGCGCTGCCGCAGGCGCCGCAGCAATACAAGCAGCTGATCATGATGTCCGGCTTCGATCGGTATTTCCAGATCGCGCCCTGCTTCCGGGACGAAGACCCGCGCGCCGACCGCTTCTACGGCGAGTTCTATCAGCTCGACGTCGAGATGAGCTTCGTCGAGCAGGAGGACATTCTCCAGGCGATGGAACCGGTGATCCGCACCGTGTTCGAGAGTTTCGCCGACGGCAAGCCGGTCAGCCAGAATTTCCGCCGCATTCCTTATGCCGAATCGATCCGCAAATACGGCACCGACAAGCCGGACCTGCGTAATCCGACCGAGATGCAAGCGGTGACCGAGCATTTCGCCGGTTCGGGTTTCAAGGTGTTCGCCGGCATGATCGCCAACGATCCGGCGGTCGAGATCTGGGCGATCCCGGCCAAGACCGGCGGTTCGCGGGCCTTCTGCGACCGGATGAACTCCTGGGCGCAGGGCGAAGGCCAGCCGGGTCTCGGCTACATCTTCTGGCGCGAAACGGAGCCAGGTCCATCGACTTCTGAAGCTTTCGATATGGATCAGGGAGATCCTGACAAGATCGATGCGATAATTAATGCAGTTGCAAGTGACAACGTAGGTGGAGCCGAGGGGGCTGGTCCGCTTGCCAAGAACATCGGACCAGAGCGTACGCAGGCGTTGCGCACCCAACTCGGCCTCGAAGCGGGCGACGCCTGCTTCTTCGTCGCAGGGCGGCCGGACGCCTTCGCGGCCTTCGCCGGTGCCGCTCGGACGCGGGTCGGCGAGGAACTGAATCTGGTCGATCGCGATCGGTTCGAGCTCGCCTGGATCATCGACTTCCCCTTCTACGAATGGCAGGAGGAGGAAAAGAAGGTCGATTTCGCCCACAATCCCTTCTCGATGCCGCAGGGCGGCATGGACGCGCTGCAGAGCGACGAGCCGCTGGCGATCAAGGCATTCCAGTACGATATCGTCTGCAATGGTTTCGAGATCGCCTCGGGCGGCATTCGCAACCACATTCCCGAGACCATGGTGAAGGCGTTCGAGATCGCCGGCTATTCGAAGGAAACGGTCGAGGAACGCTTCGGCGGGCTCTACCGTGCCTTCCAGTACGGCGCGCCGCCCCATGGCGGCATGGCGGCTGGGGTCGACCGCATTGTCATGCTTCTGTGCGGGGCCAAGAACCTGCGCGAGATCGCCATGTTCCCGATGAACCAGCAGGCTCACGATCTGCTGATGGGCGCGCCGAACGAGGCCTCGCCCGCGCAGCTGCGTGAACTCGGCCTGCGTCTGGCGCCGGCGGCGAAAAACTGACCAGGCGCTCTTCCCTCCGCGCCTTTCGCGGAGGGGAGAGCGATCGCTGGACATTCCCCAACTGGGTTGGCCGTCGACGTTTAATCGTTGGCGCTGACGGTCAGCGACAGCACGCTCGGCAAGGTCTGCGGGGCGCCCATCGCCGCGCCGATCAGCTGTGTCGCCGGCACTGGATTGGCCGGCGCGACGGTGATCGACAACGACTTCGGATCGTTGAGATAGGCCGTCACGGCGTCGGTGACGTCCTTCTGGAAGTCCGGGTTTTGCAGGTAGGACAGGAACATCGGCAGCATGCCGATGAGCCCCTCGATCAGCCGCTCGCGCGTCTGCCCATTCTTCTCGGCATAGTAGTCGAGCAGCTTGCCGGTGAGTGAGTCATCGACGAAGGTAATGTCGGCGGCGTTCAGATAGAGTTGTGAGATCAGCCCCATGACCGCCATGCCGGATGCCTGCTGATTGTCCGGATTGGCGGCCATCTGCTGCTGCAGCTGTTGCAGCGACTCGATAAACGCTGGTGTGTAGCCAGAAATTCCGTAAGTGAAGGACAGGCTGCCGGCATCTTTCAAATTGATGTCGAACGGATCGAGCTCGAGGAGGCCGCTCGCGGGGGTCCAGGTGGCGGAGCCGGATATCTCGCCACTCAGCGTGCTGTAACCGACCTCCTGGATCGTTTTCGTGGCTTCTGGATCGTCTCCCGAGGTGAGATCCGCCGTGAAGCTGCCGAAATCGAACTCCGCCGTGAACGCACCATCGTCGCCGATCTCGTTGCTCAAGGAAGCATCCGCGAGGCTGAAGATTTTCTTGCCGTCCTTCTCGACCTCCACGGATCCGATCGTGGCGCTCTCGAAATAGAAGTCGGAGAATTTCATCGCCGCCGGTACGTCGGTCGCGCTGGTCCCGACGAGCTCCAGGCCCTCAACCACCATGCCGCCGATTCGCGTGCGCGTGCTATCCTCGGTCTCGTCGAAGTCCGGAAACGCGACCCGCTCGACGTCCCATCCATCGGGGGTGGAGCCGGAGACGTTCTCGAACGTGATCTCGACGACCTTGCCTTTCCCATCGGCCTTGGCCCCCGAGACGCCCTTCAGCACGACATTCTCGCCAACGGCTTCCGCGCTGTCGAATGTCAGCGACATGTTCTGCTTCTGCGCGACGGCCTTGAGCCGCTCGGCAAATGCCTCGGCGTCGACCGCGAAAGCCGACGTCGAGCTGAGTAGCAGCAGCGTCGTTGTGGCGAGGGATATGCCTGTCCTGGCGAGCATGTGAGAACCTTTCGCTTGAACCTGGGCGCGCCGCAGCGCGATGAGAATGCGGACCGGTGTCGCGTACTATTGTAGGACGGAAGCCCCGTCGCGATAAGGGGAGGGGCGGCGAGCGACGGAATTAGAGTAAAGGCGCTCGCCTAGGCGCCTACAAATCCTTGAATAACCACGTTCCGGAGTTGTTCCGGTCGCAGTCCTGTCCTAGACCAGCCGCATGGGCAAGGCTGTAGAGCCGCCGTCGGGCGGCGGCAACATCGAAGCGATCGACCTGAAGGCGGCACTCGAGGAGCGTTACCTCGCCTATGCGCTGTCGACGATCATGGGGCGGGCGCTGCCCGATGTGCGCGATGGCCTGAAGCCCGTCCATCGGCGCATCGTCCATGCCATGCGCGTTCTGCGGCTCGATCCGGGCCAAGGCTACAAGAAATGCGCCCGCATCGTCGGCGACGTGATGGGCAAGTTCCACCCCCATGGCGACGCGTCGATCTATGATGCGCTGGTGCGGCTGAGCCAGGACTTCGCCATCCGCTATCCGCTGATCGACGGTCAGGGTAATTTCGGCAATGTCGACGGCGATAGCCCGGCGGCCATGCGCTACACCGAAGCACGCATGACCGACGTTGCGACGCTGCTCCTGCGGGGCCTCGACGAGGACGCGGTCGATTTTCGCGCGACCTATAACGAGGAGGATCAGGAGCCGATCGTCCTGCCGGGCGCGTTCCCCAATCTCTTGGCCAACGGCTCGTCGGGAATCGCGGTCGGGATGGCGACGTCGATTCCGCCGCACAACGCCGCCGAACTCTGCGACGCCGCGCTCAAGCTGATCGAAAACCCGGACGCCTCGACCGATGCGTTGCTGCGTTTCGTGCAGGGGCCGGATTTCCCGACCGGCGGCGTCATCGTCGACAACCATGCGCAGATCCGCGAAGCCTACGACAGCGGCCGCGGCTCGTTCCGCGTCCGGGCCCGTTGGGAGACCGAGGACCAGGGTCGCGGCGCCTATGTCGTTGTCGTTACCGAAATCCCGTATCAGGTGCAGAAGTCGCGGCTGATCGAAAAGATCGCCGAACTGCTGCAAGCGCGCAAATTGCCGCTGCTCGCCGACATCCGCGACGAATCGGCCGAGGACGTGCGCGTCGTCATCGAGCCGAAGAGCCGGACCGTCGATCCGGAACTCTTGATGGAATCGCTGTTCCGGCTGACCGATCTGGAATCGCGCATCTCGCTGAACATGAACGTCCTGTCCGGCGGCAAGGTGCCGAAGGTCATGTCGCTCAAGGACGTGCTGAGCGAGTGGCTCGCCCATCAGCGCGAGGTGCTGGTACGTCGGGCGCGTTATCGGCTCGGGCAGATCGAGCGGCGGCTGGAGGTCCTGGCCGGCTATCTGATCGCCTTTCTCAACCTCGACGAGGTGATCCGGATCATCCGCGAGGAGGACGAGCCGAAGGCGGTGCTGATCCAGACCTTCGAATTGACCGACGTGCAGGCCGAGGCGATCCTCAACATGCGCCTTCGCTCCTTGCGCAAGCTGGAGGAATTCGAGCTCAGACGCGAGTTCGATCGGCTCACGGAAGAGAAAGCCGAAAAGGAAGCGCTGCTCGCCTCCGACGATCAACAATGGTCGTCGGTTGCCGGCGAGATTCGCGAAGTCCGCGAAACCTATTCCAAGAAGACCAAACTCGGACGCCGCCGCACGCTCTTCGCCGACGCGCCCAACCGGGCTCTCGACGACATCGCCGTCGCGCTGATCGAGAAGGAGCCGGTGACCCTCGTTCTGTCCAAAAAGGGCTTCCTACGCGGCATGCGCGGGCATCTCGCGGATTTCTCGACATTGACCTTCAAGGAAGGCGATGGCCTGAAGCTCGCCTTCCATGCCATGACGACCGACAAGTTGGTATTTCTGTCGACGGGCGGTCGGGCGTTCACGCTCGGCGCCGACAAGCTGCCGGGCGGGCGCGGGCAGGGCGAGCCGATTCGTCTCGCCTTCGACTTCGACGACGAGCAGGACATCGCTATCGCCTTCGTGTCCGATCCGGACCGCCGTCGTCTGCTGGTCTCGTCCGACGGCAATGGCTTCATCGTTGCGGAGGCCGATATGCTGTCGGCGACGCGCAAGGGCAAGCAACTGATGAATCTGTCCGGCAAGACCGCGTTGGCGCTCGCGCCGACGGTCGACGAGGGCGACCACGTCGCGATCGTTGGTGAGAATCGAAAACTGCTGGTCTTCCCGCTGGCGCAGGTGGCGCAGATGGCGCGCGGCAAGGGCGTGCGCCTGCAGCGTTACAAGGATGGTGGGGTCTCGGACGCCAAGGTCTTCGGGATGGCGGGCGGTCTGGTCTGGTCGGATTCCGCCGGCCGGATGTTTACCCGCTCCGAAGCCGAACTCCTGGAATGGCGCGGTGACCGGGCGCAGGCCGGCCGCCTGGTGCCGAAGGGCTTTCCGAAGACCAACAAGTTCGAAGGCTGAACTCGCCGCGCATCGCGTCGGCTCGATCGATGGCCGGGTGAGCGCTTGTCGCTCCCGTCACACGTGGCGGGATGCGACCGCGATACGCGGCCGCCGGGAGCGCCGCGCGCGACCGAGCTCGACGAGAGAGTGCACCACGAGCGTTCCGACGACGACGATGCCGCCGACAAGCGCCAGATCCGTCGACCGCTCGCTGAACACCATCCAGACCCAGACGGGCGCGAGCACGGTTTCCACCAGATATGCCATCGACACGATGGGCGCCGGCACGAACATCGGCCCGAGCGCCAGGCAGATCAACGCGATGGGAATGATCACCGCGCCGTTAAGGGCGAGCCACCCAATCGCCTCGGAATGGATGCCCTCGACGGCGACGAAGGGAGCGGCGATCAGCGCCGGCAGGAAGGCGCCAAGCGCCGCGGCGTAACGCATGTCGGTTCGGCTGCGCCGGGCAAGGGTGATGGCGAGGGCGATGAGGAAGGCGGTGGCGAGCGCGGCCAAGTCGCCCATCCAGTTGCCGGTCTCGAAGCCGGCTCCGATGATCAGTAGAACGCCGAAGAGCGTTGCTGGGATGGCCAGGAGGGTCGCTGTCGACGGCCGCTCGCCGACCATCCGCCAGGACAGCAGCGCTGAGAACATCGGATTGAAGGCAAGGATGAAGACGACGTTGCCGGCGCTCGTGTTGAAGACCGAAAAGACGAAGGTCGCGGCCGCGAGGGAATAGATGCCCGTGACAATAAGCCCGGCGCGCCCGGCGATCAGCTTCCGGCTGCTCGGAAACAGCAAGCGGTCGATGCGCCAGATCAGCACCGCGGCCAGACAGGTGAGGACACCGCGCACCAGCAGGACGGTCCAGAAGGCGCTCTCCGAGAGCCGAATGAGCGGAATGTCGAAGGAGAGGACGAAGCCGCCGAAGCCGACAAGGGCGAGGCCCTGCGCGTAGGATGACGACGGCGACGACTCGCTCGCTTGCGGCGGGACAGACATAAAATTCCGTTATGGACAGATCGGGATAGATGAGCGGCGTCGGCGAAAACTGCCGATATGCTTCGCCTTAGCATCATCGCAAGCGACGGTGAAACACCACGGCCGGAAAAGCGTGCGCAACGACGCGCAGCTCAGCCCTCGTAGCGCTCCCAGCCCTTGGGCATCAGGTGCTCCTGCGGCTGAAACCGGATCTTGTAGTCCATCTTCGACGAGCCGTTCACCCAATAGCCGAGATAGAGATAGGGCAGGCCCAGCTTCCTGGTCTGCTCGATATGGTCGAGGATCATGTAGGTCCCCAGGCTTCGGGCTCTCTGCCCCGGCTCGAAGAACGAGTAGACCATCGACATTCCATCCCCCATCACGTCGCTCAGCGCGACGCCGACGAGGTCGCCATCCGATTGGTCGCTGAAGAACGAATCCGGTCCCCGCAGGCGATATTGGATGAGACGCGTATCGACCTGGCTGTCCTCGACCATCATGGCGTAGTCCAGGACGCTCATCTCCGACATCCCGCCATGGGTATGCCGGTCTTCGAGATAGCGGCGGAACAGCGAGTACTGTTCGCTTGATGGAGCCGGCACACCCATCCGGCCGACCAGATCCTGATTGCGGGCCATGATCCGGCGCATCGAGCGGCTCGGCTTGAACTCGTCGACCAGTATGCGGACGGAAATGCAGGCCCGACACGATTCGCAGGCCGGCCTGTAGGCGATGTTCTGGCTGCGCCGGAACCCGCCCTGGCTCAGGAGATCGAGTAGACCCGGGGCGCGCTCGCCGACGAGGTGCGTAAAGACCTTCCGCTCGGCCTGACCTCTGAGATACGGGCAGGGGGAGGGCGAGGTGAGGAAGAACTGCGGCGTTTGCGGATGATGAACTGTCACTGCCGTCGCGCCTCCCTCATAGTCCATAATACCACGGTGCCACGATCGAGAATGTTAACCACACGAGGATCACAAGGGGAACACCGGCTTTGGCGAAGTCGATGAAGCGATAGCGCCCCGGCCCCATGATCAGCAAGTTGGTCTGATAGCCGATCGGCGTTGCGAAGGACGCGTTGGCTGCGAAAATGACGCAGGCGAGAAACGCTTCCGGCGAGGTTCCCAGTCGCCGCGACAGGTCGAGCGCGATCGGCGTGAATAGAACGGCGGTGGCGTTGTTTGATAGCACATTCGTCATGATCGCGATCACCAGGAACAGTCCCGATAGGATCGCCGCGGTGGATAAGCCAGCCAGCGCCGTCATGGCGGTCTCTGCGATCATTGCGGCGCCGCCCGTCCGTTCGAGCGCCACCGCAGCGGCGATCGAGGCGCCGATCAACATGAATATCGATCGATCGAACGCGCGCGCCGCTTCGCCGACCGTCAGGCACCCGGTGGCGACCATTAGGAGGGCGCCGACGACGGCGAGCACCTCGATGGGAAGGGCGCCGGTCGCCGCCATGAGAACGATGGCGAAGAAGATGGAGGCGGCAAGGCCCGCCTTGGCGCTTTGCGGAATCGTCTGGGCGGAATATTCCAGCAGCAGCAGGTCGTGGTTGCCCTTCAACTTCGCGATCGCGCTTGCCTGTCCGCAAAGCAGCAAGGTGTCGCCGGGCTCCAGCCTGATTTCCGACAGCGCGGAGCGCGCCATACGGCTCTTGCGCTGCAAGCCGAAGAGCGTGATGCCGAACTGGGTGCGCAGACCCGAATATTGCATCGTGCGGCCGGCATAGCGCGAGCCCGGTGCGACCACGGCCTCGGCCATCACCATGTCGGGGCCGATCTTGTTGGTCTGGTCGCCCAGGGTTTCCGCCGAGGGATCCAGCGCCTTGACCGTCAGATTGCCTGTGGACAGCGCCTTGGAAAAAGCGCGCCGGGTCGCCGTCACGATCAGGCGGTCGCCGACCGCCAGCGTGATGTCGTCGAAGGGTGGCAGGATCGTTCGTTCGCCGCGCAGGATCATGCGCGGCATCAGATCGCCGAGACCGGGGAAGAGGCCCGCTCTCGCCGTGAGCCACTCGAAGGCGTGGCCTTCGGTAATATCGATTTCGCCGAGGAACTGCTTGCCGCCCGAATCCGCCACGCGGCCTTCCGATCCCTGGCGCGGCGTGAGAATGCGCGGCATGAACCCGATCACGTAAATTCCGCCGACGACCGCGATCGCAAGCCCCGGCACGGTGATGTCGAAGAAGCCGATCTCGATGCCGGAACGGGCGGCAACGCCTGCGACCAGCAGATTGGTGGACGAACCGATCAGCGTCGTCATACCGCCGAGAATCGACAGGAAGGACAACGGCATGAAGACATGGGCCGGCGGGATACCACGCTGGGTCGCAAGCATCGTCAGGATCGGGATGAAGATGACGACGACGGGGGTGTTGTTGAGGAATGCGGACAGCAAGGCCGCGCTGAGCAGCACCACCGCGGTGGCGCGCCCGCCGACGGTACCCCCAATTCGGGTCAGCCACTGCGTCGGTCGCGCCATCGCGTCGGTGGCGAAAAGCCCTTGTCCGACAATCAGCAGCGCCAACACCGTGATCAACGCCGGATTGGAAAATCCCGAAAGCAGGTCGCCGCTCGTGACCGCAAAGCCCGCGGCATCCCGGTATGGCGCGACCGCAAAGAGAAGCAGGAAGGCGCTGAGCGAGGCCGCTGCGACGGCTTCGATCGGCCATCGCTCCCAAGCATAGCCGATCACGCTCGCCAGAATGAGGAGATAGGTGGCCCAGACGTGTATCGAATCCATGTGGCGCCGCGTTCCGTTGACCGCGGAACCTTATCGTTCTCCGCCCCCTTGTTGGCAACCTGCGTCTATCCCGCTCATCGTTGGGCGACGATCACCGGACGCGAATTCAGGCCGCCACCCGTGCTGGCGCTGCCTGCCGGACATTGCCGCCGGGGTGGCCGCTACGAGTGCGGGATCAGCGATCGCGAACGACGACCGTACCCAGCAGAAGATCGTGCAGTAGCTGCTTGCGAGCGGTGAACAGGCTGACCAGCAGAACGAGCGGGGTCAGGATCGAGGCCGAGGCCCAGAACAGAACGCCGTGAAGAACGGCGACAGCAGGATCGACACGCTCGCCGTCGAGGCGCGCGACATGGACGCCGGCAAAACGCATGCCCGGTGTCGCCTGCCGGTGTCCGCCCATGGTGAAGCCGATATAGACGATGGCGATCACTGGAAGCAGCACCGCATAGAGGCCCCAGGCGATTCCCAGCGTGACGATGCCGAGCAGGAAGATCAGAACCGCGGCTGGAACCGACAGGAAAAGGACCAACGCATAGTCAATGACGAAAGAAGCGATTCGTCGCGTCCGCACGCCTTCATAGAGGCGAGGCGTATCCAGATCGGGGGTCGAAAAATCGTTCGACGGGTTTGCGGTTCGGTCCATCGGGGCGGGCCCTCTGTCATCCTGGTTGCGTGAGGCTGAGATGGGGACTGTGAGACCACGGCGCAACTTGGCGACACGTTTGCGAAGCACGGCTCAGCGACGGCGCAGCATTTCGGCGACCTGTGGCGAGAAATAGCTGAGCACGCCGGCGGCGCCCGCCCGCTTGAAGGCGGCAAGGCTCTCCATCATCGCTCGGTCGCCGTCGAGCCAGCCATTCTGTGCAGCCGCCACGATCATCGCGTATTCGCCCGACGTCTGGTAGGCGAAGGTCGGCACACCCAATTCCCCCGCCAGCCGGGCGACGATGTCGAGATAGGGCATGCCCGGCTTGACCATGATCATGTCGGCGCCCTCGGCGATATCCTGCGCCGCCTCGCGAATCGCCTCGTCGGAATTGCCGCAATCCATCTGATAGGTACGCTTGTCGCCCTTCAGCATCGAACCCGAGCCCACCGCATCGCGAAACGGCCCATAGAAGGCCGATGCGTATTTCGCCGCGTAGGACATGATCAGCGTGTCGCGATGGCCGGCCGCGTCGAGTGCCGCGCGGATGCAGGCGACGCGGCCATCCATCATGTCCGAGGGGCCAATGATGTCGCAGCCGGCCTCCGCCTGTACGACCGCCTGGCGACAGAGCATGTCCACCGTCTCGTCGTTGAGGATGCGTTCGCCCTCGAGCAGACCATCATGGCCGTGACTCGTATAGGGATCGAGGGCGACATCGCAAAGAATGCCAACTTCGGGCACGGCGGACTTGATCGCTCGGCTTGCGGTGCAGACGAGATTGGCGTGGTTGAGCGCCTCCGAACCGCTTTCGTCGCGTTTCGAGGCGTCGGTATAAGGAAACAGCGCGACGACCGGGATGCCGAGATGGCGGGCCTTGCGCGCGGCATCGACGCAGTCTTCCACCGAGAAGCGGAACACGCCCGGCATCGAGGGCACGGCTTGCGGCTCGCCGTCCCCGTTGCGCACGAAAATCGGCCAAATCAGGTCATCGACTCCGATAGCGGTCTCCCGAACCAGGCGCCGGGACCAATCCGCCTGCCGCAGCCGCCGCATTCTCAAGCCGCCGGTCACGGTGTCGATACGTTCACTTATCGAAGAAAGGGAACCGCTTTGCTGACTCATGGAACGCCCGTCCTTTGTTCGTACTTGATCTCGCGCGATCGGACGCGCCGGTATCTCATTTGGTGCTGCGGATAAGGACCCACGAGGCGCCAACTTGGATTTGCCTATGCCGTCAGGGGCGGGAGTTCAAGATTGACGAGGTCACCCGAGCGACCATAGGGTCCGGCCACGAACAGGCATGGCGCAAAATCCTGGTCATCGGTTTCGATCGTCGACCGCTCTCCCAGGGCGATCGCGGCGGCGTTGCGTTCGCAGGCCAGCAGGCCGGGAAAGGCAAGATGTGACGATCGAACTTGCGCCGCAACACAAGGCCAGGAGCCTGAATCGCAGCTTGACGACCTGGCTCTGCCGCTTGTCGGCGGTTGTCATGTTCGTCGCAGGTGTCGGCTACTGGATTCGGCTCGTCGGCATTGAAGCGGGCCCCCTCGCGCGCTTCGACCTGATGCCGATCTGGTGGAAGATGGCGGCCCCGACATTGGCGGTGCTTTATCCGGTCGCCGGTATCGGGCTGTGGATGACGGTCGGCTGGGGTTCGGTCGTCTGGGTCCTGATCGCGATCGTCGAAGCAGTGATGTATCTCGGCTTTCCCGAGCTCTTCGGCTCCGAGCTACTGCGGCTCGGATTTCATGCATCCGGTCTGTCCCTGCTGGGAGTTCTGCGTCTCATGGCGTGGCGGGAGGGGCGGCTGGCCCGCGGCTACTGAGCCGCCGAGAGACGTCTTGTTAAGCAAAAAAATTGTTCGGGCAATCGTAAGCTTGCATTAAGCCTGCGGTTTAAGTCGAATTTTAGATGCGTCGCGTAAGTTGGGTCTCAAGATGGGGTCGAAAAGAACATCCATCAAGACAACAGCGGAGCAATACTATGAACGCGCAGATCAAGAGCGAAATCGCCACGCAGCCCTCGGCGAAGAACGAACTGAAGTCGCTTTATCTCGAGACGTTGCAACTCGTCGAGCGGCTGCATCGGCGGCTGCTGGATGTCATCAAGGACGAGTTCGATCGCAACGGCCGCACCGACATCAATGCCGTGCAGGCGTTGCTGCTCTTCAATATCGGCGACTCCACGTTGACCGCTGGAGAATTGCGCAGCCGGGGCTTCTATCTGGGCTCCAACGTCTCCTACAATCTCAAGAAGCTGGTCGACCTCGGCTTCATCAATCATCAGAAGTCGCGGGTGGACCGCCGCGCCGTCCGCGTTTCGCTCACCGAAGCGGGTATGGCCGTCGCAGCGATCGTCGCGGAACTCTATGATCGCCACATCGGCTCCATCGACAAGGTCGGCGGACTCGACGAGCAGGAATTCCAGAAGATGAACCGGTCGCTGCAACGGCTCGATCGCTTCTGGAACGATCAGATTCTCTACCGCCTCTGATCCCGACGGCACGTGGCTCGACCGTCGCAGACGGCGCATTGGCGCCGTCGCGGGACGGCTGACACGGTGCTCAGCTCCTTGGCTGCGGCACGATGCGCATGTAGGGCTTGGGCGCCTTCCAGCCCTGCGGATAGATTTTCTCGGCCTCTTCGTTCGAGACCGAGCCGGCGATAATGACATCGTCGCCGGGCTTCCAGTTGGCCGGGGTGGCGACACGGTGCGCGGCGGTCAATTGGAGTGAGTCGATCACCCGCAGCACCTCGTCGAAATTGCGTCCCGTGCTCATCGGGTAGACCAGGATCAGCTTGATCTTTTTGTCCGGCCCGATGACGAAGACATTGCGCACAGTCTGGTTGTCCGCCGGCGTGCGCCCTTCGGACGTCCCCGTGACGCTCGCCGGAAGCATTCCGTAAAGCTTGGCAACCTCTAGATTGGGATCGCCGATCATCGGATAATTGGGTGCGAAGCCCTGCGTCTCCTTGATGTCCTGCGACCACTTGGCATGCTCGGCGACAGGATCCACGCTCAGGCCGATAACCTTTACGTCGCGCTTATCGAATTCGCCCTTGATCCTCGCCATGTAGCCAAGCTCGGTGGTGCAGACGGGCGTGAAGTTTTTCGGATGCGAGAACAGCACGCACCAGGAATCGCCGATCCATTCGTGGAACCTGATGGGTCCCTCGGTGGTGTCGGCCTCGAAGTCGGGTGCGGTCTCGTTGATCATCAGCGACATGACGTCCTCCATGGATCGATGTGCCAGTGGCAACAAAGGTAACGGCGCCCAGCCGTGCTCCGTGGCCTGACGTCCCTGACATTCGTAACGCCAGCCGGCATTTTCCTGATGAGCCCGAGGGCTCAGAGTTGCGGTCAGAATAGCACACTCAGACTGAATAGCGGAGCTTGCGCCGTCGGAGATTGTACCTATCCGCCGCGTGATCGCCCGCGCTTCACGCTTTGGCCATATTGCGATGTCTTACCCGACATGACGCAGGGGAGCGGCGCCCTGCGCCAGCGCTTGGCGACCTGCAAGTCACCCTTCACAAGGGTGACCGGGTCGCGGCGAGCAACCAACAGATTGACGAGGGGAACTCATGGCCAACGCAACCGATCGGCTTCACGGAAAACGCCTGACGCGCCGGAACTTCGTTCTCGGCACGGCCGCGGCCAGCGCAGCGTTGATGCCGGGTACGGTTCTGGCCCAGAATGCCCTGAGCGATCTCCTCCAGGCGCCAAGCCGTGGCAATTGGGACGATCAATTCGATACGCGCGGCACCAATGTCCGCGAGGTCGCATCCAATTCACCCACGCTGTCGTCCAACACCGTCGCGTCGATGCAGGCCGCTATCGCCAATTACCAGCAAATCGTCCAGATGGGCGGATGGCCGATGGTACCCGATAGTCAGCCAATGCGTCTCGGTGTCCAGTCGCCCGCCGTCGTGGCGCTTCGCCAGCGTCTTGCGATCTCCGGCGATCTGCCGGCCAGCGCAGGTGCGTCGCAGGCCTTCGACACCTATGTCGACGCGGCGGTGAAGCGCTTCCAGGCGCGCCACGGACTGCCAGCCGACGGGGTCGCCTCGACCTATACCTACAAGGCGATGAACGTCCCGGCCGACCTGCGTCTCGGTCAGTTGCAGACGAACATAACGCGGATCGAGTCAAAGCTTGGCGAGCTTGCCGGCCGCTTCGTCATGGTCAACATTCCGGCTGCTTCGATCGAGGCGGTCGAGAACGGCCAGGTGGTCCAGCGCCATACCGCCATCGTCGGCAAAGTCGATCGTCAGACCCCGATCCTGAATTCCAAGATCACCAATTTGAACCTCAACCCGTATTGGCACGCGCCGGCATCGATCGTTCGCCGGGACATCATTCCGCTGATGCAGAAGGATCCGACCTATCTGGAGCGCAACAGCATCCGGATCTTCGATGGCAGCGGCAACGAGATTCCGCCCCAGTCGATCGACTGGAATACCGACGAGGCGGTGAAATATCTGCTCCGTCAGGATCCCGGCAAGATCAACGCGATGGCCTCGGTGAAGATCAACTTCCCGAACCCGCACGCTGTCTACATGCACGACACGCCGCAACAGAGCCTGTTTTCCGAACTGCTGCGCTTCGAATCCTCTGGTTGCGTGCGGGTGCAGAACGTCCGCGATCTGATCGTCTGGATCGCCCGCGACGTGCCGGGCTGGGATCGCCAGCGCATCGAACAGGTGATCGCATCGCGCCAGCGCGAGGATATCAACCTGACCACGACCATCCCGGTCTATTTCAGCTATTTCACCGCCTGGGCGACCGATCCGTCTGTGGTGCAGTTCCGCGACGACATCTATCAGCGGGACGGGGCGCAGCAGCTCGCGATGACTGATGTCAATGCGACTGCCTACGCTGCCAACGAGCAGAACCCCTACGCTCGGGGCGAGGACGGCTACTGACCCCCAAGCCACGCTCCAGACGTGGATGAGTGACGTATTTTTCGGGCCGGGGGCGACAGTCTCCGGCCCGTTTGCGTTGTGTGTTGGCGCATTGGTCTGGCGGAATGGCTGTGATATGGCCAGATCGGACATTTCAAAGGCGGCGCGCGCCTGCCTAGCCTCTGAGGAGAGAACACGAATGAGCCAGGTTTCCGGCGCCGTTGCCCCGTCTGATTTCGAGGACTTCTTCACCGCGACGCTGGCGGAACGGGATCCGGATGTAGCTGGCGCAGTACGCCAGGAACTCTCTCGCCAGCAGCACGAGATCGAGTTGATCGCGTCGGAAAACATCGTCTCGCGTGCGGTTCTCGAGGCCCAGGGTTCGGTCCTGACCAACAAATACGCCGAGGGTTATCCGGGGCGGCGCTATTATGGCGGCTGCGAATTCGTGGACATCGTCGAGGATCTCGCGATCGAGCGCGCCAAGCAGCTCTTCGGGTGCGCCTACGCGAACGTCCAGCCGAATTCCGGCAGCCAAGCCAACCAGGCTGTGTTGCTGGCGCTGTCGAAGCCCGGCGACACGCTGCTCGGAATGAGTCTGGACGCCGGCGGTCACCTGACCCATGGCGCCAAGCCCAATCTGTCGGGACGCTGGTTCAATGCCGTCCAGTACGGTCTCGATCTCGACACCGGCCTGATCGACTACGATCAGGTCGAGGCTCTCGCGACCGAGCATAAGCCGGCGGTCATCGTCGCCGGCGGTTCGGCCTATTCCCGCCGCATCGACTTCGCGCGCTTCCGCGCCATCGCCGACAAGGTGGGGGCCTATCTGTGGGTCGACATGGCGCATTTCGCTGGCCTCGTTGCCGGCGGCCAGCACCCGAGCCCGTTCCCGTATGCCCATGTCGCCACCTCCACGACCCACAAGACCCTGCGCGGTCCGCGCGGCGGCATCGTGGTGACCAATGACGAGGCGATCGCCAAGAAGATCAATTCAGCGATCTTCCCCGGCCTGCAGGGTGGCCCCCTGATGCATGTGATCGCCGGCAAGGCGGTGGCTTTCGGGGAGGCTCTGACGCCGGAGTACAAGTCCTACATCAAGGCGGTGGCGGACAATGCCAAGGCCCTTGCCGAGACGTTGCGCGAGGGCGGTGTCGACATCGTTTCCGGCGGTACCGACACGCATTTGATGCTGGTCGATCTGCGACCCAAGAACCTGACAGGCAAGGATTCGGAACGGGCACTTGGCCGCGCCAACATCACCTGCAACAAGAACGGCGTCCCGAACGATCCGCAGAAGCCGACGATCACCTCCGGCGTTCGTTTGGGTACGCCGGCGGCAACCAGCCGTGGCTTTGGCGCGCAGGAGTTCCGTGAGGTTGGCCGGATGATCGTCGAGGTGCTGGACGGTTTGGCGAGCGCCAATTCCGAGGAGGGCAACGCGGCGGTCGAGGCGGCGGTGAAGGACAGGGTCATCGCATTGACCGATCGCTTTCCGATCTACCCGAACCTCTGAGACTCGCGCGCCCGCGGATCCAGAACCCATCGAATTTCATCGGGCGTCCGGCGGCAGAGACTGGACGCCGTTACAAGTAACGAGGGCCCATGCGCTGCCCCTATTGCGGCTCGCAGGATAGTCAGGTCAAGGATTCGCGGCCGGCCGAAGACGGCGGCGCGATCCGCCGCCGGCGCGTCTGCCCCGATTGCAACGGTCGCTTCACCACCTTCGAACGCATCCAGCTCCGCGAGCTTCAAGTCCTGAAGAAGTCGGGCAAGAAAGTTCCGTTCGATCGCGACAAGCTGGCCCGATCGATCGAGGTGGCGTTGCGCAAGCGACCCGTCGAACCGGAGCGAATCGAACGCTTGATTTCGGGAATCGTCCGTCGTCTCGAACAGTCCGGGGAGCAGGATATTCCGTCCGATACGATCGGAGAGATGGTGATGGAAGCGCTGAAGGAACTCGACGACGTCGCCTTTGTCCGTTTCGCATCGGTCTACCGTGATTTCCGCGAGGCCAAGGATTTCCAGTCGTTGATCGGCGAATTGGCCCGGGCGGATTCGGCGGGTCCAGCCGAGGAGCCCAAATGATCACCGATCGGATCAGGCTCGGGCGATGACGCCGGCGTCGCCAATCGAGCTGTCGGCGGGGAGGGCGGCCACTGCTGCGGATCACCGCTTCATGGCCGCCGCCATTCGCTATGCGATGCGCAATGTCGGGCGGACCGCGACCAATCCCTCCGTCGCGACCCTGATCGTTCGCGACGACGGCGATGGCCCGCGAATTGTCGGGCGCGGTGTCACCGCGGTCGGTGGACGGCCGCATGCCGAGCCGGTGGCGCTGGCCGAAGCAGGAGCACTGGCTAAGGGAGCGACCGCCTATGTCACGCTCGAGCCATGCGCCCATCATGGGCGGACACCGCCTTGCGCGGAAGCTTTGATCGCGGCGGGCATCGCACGGGTGGTCTCGGCCGTGGCCGATCCCGATTCGCGGGTCGACGGCAAGGGGCACGCAATTCTCGCGGCCGCCGGCCTGGCCGTCACAAGCCGGCTGATGGCGGACGAAGCGGCGGAGACGATCTCCGGATATCTCAACCGGCATCGCAGGAAACGCCCGGAAGTGACTCTGAAGCTGGCGCTCTCGGCGGACGGAAAACTTGGATTGAAAGGGCAGGGACAGGTCAAGATCACCGGTCCGACCGCCAATGCCCAGACCCATTTGGCACGTACACGACACGACGCCATCCTGGTCGGGGCGGGGACCGTTCTCGATGACGATCCGCGCCTCGATTGCCGGTTGCCTGGGCTCGCCGACCGTTCGCCAACCCGAATCGTGCTCGATCCGCGATTGCGCACGACAGCTGAGATGTCCGTCGTGCGGACCGCGAGGGAAACGCCGACGCAGATCGCCAGCTTCGCCGATGCGGACCCGAATAAGCGCGCGGCGCTGGCTGCGGCCGGCGTCGGTTTCGTCGCCTGTGAAGCCGATCCGCACACCGGCCGGATCGCACTGCCCGAACTTCTCGAGGATCTCGCTGCCAGGGGCATGTCGAGCGTTCTGGTCGAGGGTGGAGCGGAGACCGCTGCAGCTTTCCTCTACGAGGACCTCGTCGATCGGTTTGTGCTTTTGCGGGGCGAGGTCGTCATCGGCGAAGACGGTATCGCGAGCCCGATCGATGTCGCGGCCGCGCGGCGGCGTTTTCGCCTGGTCCGGGAGTATCGCTTCGGCGCCGACCACGCGTTCGAGTTCGCCCGGAGGGAAGCCTGATGTTCACCGGAATTGTCACGGATATAGGCCGGATCGACCACGTCGAACGACTTGATTCGGGCCGCCGCTTCCGAATTGCGACCGCTTACGATACCGCATCGATCGCCATAGGCGCCTCGATCGCATGTTCGGGAGTTTGTCTTACCGTGACGGCTCTGTCCGGCGAGACCGCGAATGACGGCTGGTTTGAAGTCGAGGCTTGGGAGGAGGCGTTGCGCCTGACCACCGCCGGGCGGTGGGCAGAGGGCACGGCCATCAATCTGGAGCGCTCGCTGAGGATCGGCGATGAAATCGGGGGCCATCTGGTCTCCGGACACATCGATGGTCTGGCGGAGATTTTCGCCGTCGAGGAGGAGGGCGAGGCGGTCCGGTTCCGCTTGCGCGCGCCCCAGGATATGAAGCGATACATCGCCAGAAAGGGATCGGTTTGTCTCGACGGCACGTCGCTGACGGTCAATTCCGTTGCCGACGATCGCTTCGACGTCCTTCTCATACGCCATTCGCTGGAGGTCACGACCTGGGGCGGCCGCCGCCAGGGCGACAGCATCAATCTTGAGGTCGATCAGATTGCGCGCTATGCCGAGCGCCTGTTCGGCGCTAACTCGACCGCATCCTAGTGGCGGGGTTCGCTGCCGGGAATTTCTAACAAACGCCGACCGGTCACCACAACGGAACCACGCGATCTCCCTGCGGCGAAACGTCGCCCGCGCCGCGCCCCCGTCTGCCGGAATACTCGACCGCCAGGAAGGAACACCCATGGCATCCAAGCCGCATCTCCTCGTCGTCGAGGCCAGGTTCTATGAGCACATCGCCGATTTGCTGATCGAAGGGGCCAAGGCCGAACTCGACAAAGCTGGCGCGACCTTCGATGTCGTTACCGTGCCGGGCGCGCTGGAAGCGCCCGCGGCCGTCGGGTTCGCTCTCGCCGGCGCGGACGAGGGAAGGGCCGATTATGACGGGTTCATCGTGCTCGGATGTGTCATCCGCGGCGAGACCTATCATTTCGAACTCGTCGCCAACGAATCGTCGCGGGGCCTGATGGCGCTGTCGATCGACGAGACCGTCGCGATCGGCAATGGCATCCTGACCGTCGAGAACGAGGCGCAGGCGCTCGATCGCGCCGACCGCCGCCGCAAGGACAAGGGCGGCGCGGCCGCCCGCGCGGCGCTGCAGATGATCGCGCTCCGCGATCGGTTGGGGGCCTGAGATCATGGCCGGGACTGAGCCACAGCCTCGCGTTGTCAAGCCCGCCAATAAGCGGGGCGCGGCACGACTCGCCGCCGTACAGGCGCTCTACCAGATGGATGTGGGCGGTACCGGCCTGCTGGAGACGGTAGCGGAATATGAGGGTTTCCGGCTCGGCCAGGAGATCGACGGAGAGACCTATCGCGACGCGGATGCGGCCTGGTTCCGCGATGTGGTCTCCGGCGTCGTGCGGACTCAAAAAGCCATCGATCCGCGCATCCACGCCTCGTTGCCTACGGATTGGCCGCTGTCGCGCATCGACACCACCCTGCGGGCGATCCTGCGGGCCGGGGCCTACGAATTGACCAATCGCAAGGACGTTCCGGTCGCCGTCATCGTCTCTGAATATGTCGACGTCGCCAAGGCGTTCTACAATGACGACGAACCGGGGCTGGTCAATGCGGTGCTTGACCGCGTCGCGCGCGCCGAACGCGGCGAGGGCCGAGGCAAAGACGCCAAGGACTGATGGGGAACGCGGCGCCCCTTTCGCTCGGTGAACGGGCCGTGCGCCGCAACGCCTTCATTCTGGCGGGCGCGCAGGCTCTGGTCGGAGGCGCCGCGCCGGTCGTGATCTCGATTGGCGGCCTCGCCGGTGCGTGGCTGCTCCTCGAAGACAAGTCGATGGCCACGCTCCCGGTGACCGGATTCAATCTCGGCATCGCAATTGGGGCCTTGCCGGCGGCGGCGCTGATGCGGGCAGTCGGACGGCGGCTCGGTTTCGTTTCGGGGGCGCTGGTGACGTCCACCGGCGGTTTGGTCGCGACCCTTGCCTTGTTCGGCGGCAGTTTCTGGCTCTTCGCGCTGGCCTTGATGTTGGTCGGCGTCGGCGGCTCCTTCACCCAGCAATATCGCTTTGCCGCGACCGACGGCGCCTCCAGGTTGTATCAACCGCGGGCCATCGGGATTGTGCTGGCCGGGGGCATCCTGGCCGCCGTCATCGGACCGCAGACCGTGCGGCTGACGGACGGCCTCTTTCTGCCGGTCGATTTCGCCGGAGCGTTTGTTGGAGTCATCATCCTCGGTATCCTCGGTGCCGGCGTCCTGACATTTCTGCGAATTCCCGACGGCCCGGAGGAGACCCATCCGGACGATGCGATGCCGGCGCGGCCGTTGTCCGAGATCGTCGCACAGCCGCGTTTCCTGGTTGCGCTGCTGTGTGGCGTCGGCACGTACGGGGTGATGAGCTTCGTCATGACCGGCGCGCCGCTGGCGATCGTCGGCTGCGGACTCACCAAGGACGTGGCCGTTTTAGGCATTCAGTGGCACGTCCTTGCGATGTTCGGTCCGAGCTTCTTCACCGGCCGCCTGATCGCTCGGTTCGGAAAACAGGTCATCGTGGCGACCGGGCTTTTGCTGCTTGCGGCGAGTGGCGGCATTTTCATGTCCGGTCTCGCGGTCTGGAACTTCTGGGTCGGTCTCGCGCTGCTTGGCCTCGGCTGGAATTTCGGATTTATCGGGGCAACGGCGATGGTCGCGGAGACCTACCGGCCGTCGGAAAAGAACAAGACGCAAGGGCTGCACGATTTCCTGCTGTTTTCCACGGTCGCCTTCGCGTCCTTCATGTCGGGGCGGACCTTCGTAGCCGCGGGCTGGGAGACGATGAATGTCGTCATCTTCCCAATCGTGGCGCTATGTCTCGTGGCATTGGTCGTGCAGTCGCGCTTCGCGCCGCGGACGCAGCCGCAAGGGTAAATTCGCCCATCCGACCAATCTGGGCGCTTGACGGCATCCGGCCCTTCTATAACCTCCCGGTCGCCTTGCGGGACGGGGAATGAAATTCGTTCTCGTCGGGAAAATTGGGGAAATCGCCGGACACATATCTGGCGAGGAGTGAGGGAACAGCATGCCGACAATCTTAATTATTGTGGCTCTGTGCGGGCTACTGGCGATCGTCTACGCGATTTGGGCCACCCGATCAGTCATGGCGGCCGATCAGGGCTCGGCGCGAATGCAGGAGATCGCCGGTGCGATTCGGGAAGGCGCCCAAGCCTATCTTTTGCGCCAGTACACCACCATCGCGATCGTCGGCGCGGTTGTTGCTGCCATCACCTGGTTCCTCCTGTCGGCCTATGCCGCGGGCGGTTTCCTCATCGGCGCAGTCTTGTCAGGTCTCGCCGGCTTTATCGGCATGAACGTGTCGGTGCGCGCCAACGTCCGGACCGCCCAGGCGTGCTCGCGCTCGCTCAGCCTCGGTCTCGGTATTGCCTTTAAGTCGGGGGCGATCACGGGGATGCTCGTGGCCGGACTGGCGTTGCTTGGCGTCACCGTCTATTTTCTCCTTCTCACCACGCAATTCGGTTTCGCGGCCTCGGACCGCACCGTGATCGACGCGCTCGTCTCGCTCGGCTTCGGCGCATCGCTGATCTCCATCTTCGCCCGTCTGGGCGGCGGCATCTTTACCAAGGGCGCCGACGTCGGCGGTGATCTCGTCGGCAAGGTGGAAGCCGGCATTCCCGAGGACGACCCGCGCAATCCTGCCACCATCGCCGACAATGTCGGCGACAATGTCGGCGATTGCGCCGGCATGGCGGCCGATCTCTTCGAGACCTACGCGGTGACCATCGTCGCGACGATGGTGCTCGGCGCGATCTTCTTTGCCGGCTCCGACATCATCGAAAGCGTGATGGCATATCCGCTGGCGATCGGCGGCGCCTGCATCATCACGTCGATCATCGGCACGTTCTTTGTTCGGCTTGGCTCGAACGGCTCGATCATGGGCGCCCTGTACAAGGGCCTGTGGGCGACGACGCTGCTGTCGATCGTGGGCCTCGCGATCGCGACCTGGGCCACGATTGGCTTCGGCGACATCGGCCAGTCCACGGATGGCGTGACGATCAACGGCCTGAACCTTTTCTTCAGCGGCATCATCGGTCTCGTGGTCACCGGGCTGATCGTCTGGATTACGGAATTTTATACCGGGATCGGCTTCCGCCCCGTCCGTTCAATCAGCGAGGCATCCGTGTCGGGTCACGGAACCAACGTCATCCAGGGTCTCGCGGTGTCGCTCGAGGCAACGGCGCTGCCGACGATCGTCATCGTCGCCGGCATCATCTCGACCTACCAACTCGCGGGCCTTTACGGGACCGCGATCGCCGTGACCGCCATGCTCGGCATCGCCGGCATGATCGTCGCCCTCGACGCGTTCGGGCCGGTGACGGACAACGCGGGCGGCATCGCGGAAATGGCGGGTCTGCCCGCCGATGTTCGCCGTTCGACCGATGCGCTCGACGCGGTCGGCAACACGACCAAGGCGGTCACCAAGGGCTATGCGATTGGCTCGGCCGGTCTCGGCGCCTTGGTGCTGTTCGCCGCGTACAACTACGACCTGCAATATTTTATCCAGCAGGCCAACGCAGGGCAGGGCTTCGAATATTTCCAAGGGGTCGAGCCCGATTTCGCGCTCACCAACCCCTTCGTCGTCGTCGGCCTGTTCCTCGGCGGCCTGATCCCGTTTCTCTTCGGCGGCATCGCGATGACGGCGGTCGGACGCGCGGCGAGTTCCGTGGTCGAGGAGGTGCGCCGACAGTTCCGTGAGAAGCCGGGCATCATGGCCGGCACGGAGCGGCCCGACTATGCAAGGGCGGTCGACCTTCTGACCCGTGCGGCGATCAAGGAGATGATCGTGCCATCGCTGCTGCCGGTTCTGGCGCCAATCGTCGTCTATTTCGGCGTCCTGTTGATCGCCGACAAGAGCCAGGCCTTCTCGGCGGTGGGGGGGATGCTGCTCGGCGTCATCGTCACCGGCATCTTCGTCGCCATCTCGATGACGTCCGGCGGCGGCGCCTGGGACAATGCGAAGAAGTCCTTCGAGGACGGTTTTGTCGATGCCTCCGGCACTAAGCATATGAAGGGCTCGGAGGCCCACAAGGCTTCGGTCACCGGTGACACGGTCGGCGATCCCTACAAGGATACGGCGGGTCCGGCGGTCAATCCGGCGATCAAGATCACCAACATCGTCGCGCTGCTGCTTTTGGCGGTCCTCGCCCACAGCTGATCTCGCGGGGAGTCGCGAAAAGGAAAGAGCCCCGCGAGATCGCTCGCGGGGCTCTTTTCATGCCGACTGTCCGGCTCAGGTCAGAGGCGGATACCGCGCCCGCCGCTGCCGGTATCGGTCAGGATCTGGCCGAGGAAGGTTTTATCCTTGCCACCCGTCGTCGTCGTGCGCGAGATGAAGTCGAAGAGCTGACCGTTCTGCAGGCCGTAATTGGCGATCCGCTCGACGCGTCCGTCCGCATTGAAGTAGACCGCAAGCACCTTCTGGTCGACCAGTTGGGGCTGCATGAACGCCACCGGGCGAACGCGCTTCTGGGAGATGTAATAGAATACCTCGTTGTCGAACGTCGCCGTCGTCGATGGCGAGCCGAGAGCCAGAAGCACCTGCTCGCGGCTGGAGCCGACCGGAACCAGCTCGAGGCTTTTTTCGTCGACGACGTAGCCCTGGTTCAGGACCTCGCTGGTCGAGCACGCGGACAGGGCGAGAACCGCCGCGACGGCGGCGGAAGCGAGCATCGATCGCTTCAGGCGGACGGATGAGTTCACGCTGATCATTCTCCTTGAGGCCATTGACGTCGCGTCCCGCAGGCTGCGCTGCATAACGGCGATTTCCAACGCGCCGCGAAGGCACGGCGGTCTCCTCCACCGCCTTTCAAACCAAGCCGGTCGGACTAGGTAAAGCACCTTCGGCGGCGTTGCAATCGGCTCCGCGCTGTGGCACCCGCCCCGGTGATATCGCCCGAAACGCATCGGACCCAGCCATGTTCGCCCGACTGAAAACCAACCGTCGTAATCGCGAAGTCGTTGAGCGTCTCTATGGCGAACTGGTGGCGCTGGCCCGCAGTCCCGAGCTTTATCTGGAGCATGGCATCCCGGATACCGTGATGGGACGGTTCGACGCCTTGTCGATCCATGTCTTCCTGTTTCTCCAGCGTTGCCGGGAAGAGCCTGCGCTCCAGGCGATCGCGCAGGATGTCGTCGACCGTTTCATCACCGATGTCGAGCAGTCGATCCGCGAACTGGGAGTGGGCGATCCCTCGGTTCCAAAGCGCATGCGCAAGCTGGCAGGAATTTTCTACGAGCGCGTCGCCGCCTATGAGGCGGCGCTCGACGATTCCCAGGTGCCGCTCGCCCGCCTCGCTGCCGCACTCCAGGCACGCGTTGTTCCCGCCGAGGCGGGGGAGGGTGTTGCCTTGCGGCTGGCAACCTACATGGCGGGAATGAAAACGCGGTTTCAGGCGACGACGGTCTCCGCGATTCTTTCGGGACACATCGAGACTGGCGAGTTGGGAGGGGCGGCATGACTCGGGAATTTATGGGGTCCAAGGCCATCCGATACCCCATATCGCCGCTCAAATTGCCGCGCGATGGTATGCTGGTCCGCTTCGAGGCGGATGAAACGGAGCGTGGGGCGCTGGCCGGCGAACTCGACATTTCAGCGGTCGAAACGTTTGTCGGCGATCTCCGCGTGCTGCCCTGGCGGGCCGAGGGCGTGCGTGTCACCGGGCAGGTTGCGGCGACGGTCGTGCAGCTGAGCGTCGTCAGCCTGGAGCCGCTGCGCCAGACGATCACGGAACCGTTCGAGCTGATTTTCGTGCCAGAGGGCTCCAAGCTGGCGCGTATCGATCAACCGGGCGAGCAGGAATTATACATCGATCCCGAGGGCGAGGATCCGCCTGAGGTGTACGCCGGTCACACCATCGACCTTGGTCCGTATCTGGTGGAGGCTATGGCGCTGGCCCTCGACCCGTATCCGCGTGAGGCGGACGCGGTTTTCGATCGCGTCGATACGGACCCCGATCCCGACGCCCGCCCGCCCTCTGCCTTCGAGGCCTTGGTGTCCCTCGTTCCGCGTGACGATGAGAACAAAAATTGATGGAAAATCGACGGTTGCCGTTCGCGCGCAAACGGATATCTTCGCGCCGCGCCGTCCGGGTGCACTGCAGGAAAGCGAGAGACCTTTGAATTCAAAGACNGCCGTTCGCGCGCAAACGGATATCTTCGCGCCGCGCCGTCCGGGTGCACTGCAGGAAAGCGAGAGACCTTTGAATTCAAAGACCGGCATTACGATCTCGATCGACGCCATGGGCGGTGATCACGGGCCGGACGTGGTTCTCGCGGGTGCGGCCATCGCGCTGAAGCGCCACCCCGACACGCGCTTTGTCCTCTTCGGCCAGAGCGATCTCGTCATGCCGCTTCTCGACGCGGACCCCGAACTGGCGGCAGCATCGACGTTTCACCATTGCGAGATTTCGATTCGCATGGACGACAAACCGTCGCAGGCACTCCGACAGGGCCGGTACAAATCCTCCATGTGGCGGGCGATCGAGGCCGTGAAGACGCGCGAGGCCGATGTCGCGGTCTCGGCCGGAAACACCGGTGCGCTGATGGCCATGGCCAAGTTCTGTCTGCGCACGATGGCCAATATAGAGCGTCCGGCGATCGCCGCGATCTGGCCGACCCTGCGTGGCGACAGCATCGTGCTCGATGTCGGCGCGACGATCGGCGCGGACGCGCAGCAATTGATCGACTTCTCGATGATGGGCGGCGCCATGGCGCGGGCTCTCTTCGGCGTGGAGCGCCCGACCGTCGGCTTGCTCAACATCGGTGTGGAGGAGGTCAAGGGTCAGGACGAGATTCGCGAGGCTGGCCGTTTCCTCAAAGAGACGCCGCTGTCCGGCATCGACTATCGCGGCTTCGTCGAAGGCGACGACCTCGGCAAGGGCACGGTGGATGTCGTCGTGACCGAAGGCTTTACCGGCAACATCGCGCTGAAGACGGCCGAGGGAACCGCCAAGCAGATCGGCGCCTATCTGCGCGCCGCCATGTCGCAGACCTGGCTTGCCAAGGCCGGATACATCCTGGCCAGGAGCGCCTTCGAACGGCTTCGCGACAAGATGGACCCGCGCAAGGCCAATGGCGGCGTGTTTCTCGGCCTCAACGGCATCGTCATCAAGAGCCATGGCGGCACGGATGCGGAAGGGATCGCGGCGGCGATCGATCTGGCTCACGCGATGGCGCGCAACGGCCTGCGCGAAAAGATCGAGGCGGACCTCAATAGCTTCTATCTGCGCGTTTCCGAGGAAGCCGTCGCAATTCCCGAAAGCAATCTGCAATGACGAATGAAACGAGATCGGTCGTGCGCGGGACCGGCTCGGCCCTGCCCGAACGGATCATGCGCAACCAGGATTTCGAAGGCATCGTCGAGACCTCCGACGAATGGATACGCCAGCGAACGGGCATCGCGGCGCGTCACATCGCCGGCGACCATGAGACCACCGTGTCGCTCGCCGAGGCGGCGGCGCGGCAGGCGCTCGCGGCCGCCGGTCTCGAACCCGCCGACATCGACCTGATCGTCCTGGCGACCGCGACCCCCAACAACACGTTTCCTGCCTCTGCCGTGCAGGTTCAGCATCGACTTGGCATCTCACATGGCTTCGCCTTCGACCTTCAAGCCGTGTGCAGCGGTTTCGTCTATGCGCTGACCACCGCCGATCTCTACCTCAAGAGCGGCATGGCCCGGCGGGCGCTGGTCATCGGCGCGGAGACCTTTTCGCGCATTCTCGACTGGGAAGACCGGTCGACCTGCGTGCTGTTCGGCGACGGCGCCGGCGCCCTGGTGCTCGAAACGACCGCCGAAACCGGAGCGGACGAGGCTAGCGGCATCATCGTCTCGCGGCTGCGCTCGGACGGCGCCCACCAGTCGAAGCTTTATGTCGATGGTGGCCCCTCGACCACCGGTACGATCGGCAAACTGCGCATGGAAGGCCGCGAGGTTTTCAAGCACGCGGTCGGGATGATCACCGACGTGATCGAGGACTCGTTCGCGGCGGCGGGCGTAACGGCCGATGATATCGACTGGTTCGTTCCCCATCAGGCGAACCGGCGGATCATCGATGCCTCGGCGCGGAAACTCGGGATTGCCGCCGAGAAGGTGGTGGTGACCGTCGACCGGCATGGCAACACCTCGGCCGCCTCGATCCCGCTGGCTCTCGACGCGGCGGTTCGCGACGGTCGCATCAAGCGTGGCGATCTCGTGCTTCTGGAGGCCATGGGCGGCGGCTTCACCTGGGGTGCGGTTTTGATCCGCTGGTAGATATCAAGCCTTGATTCAGATGATGTTTTCGCTAAAGTGTGGCCATACGTAAGGGCGCCGACCAGCGATCTGTGTCCGACGGTCTTCCAGAAAGTTAGGGGACATGTATGGGAGACAAGACCCTCACCAGGGCCGACCTTGCCGAGGCGGTTTTCAGGAAGATCGGTCTGTCCAGGACAGAGTCGGCGCAACTTGTCGAAATGGTCCTCGACGAGATCTGCTCGACCATCGCCAGCGGGGAATCGGTCAAGATTTCGTCGTTCGGGTCGTTTCTGGTTCGCAAGAAGAACGAACGCGTTGGGCGGAATCCGAAGACCGGCGAGGAAGTGCCGATCTCGCCCCGGCGTGTCGCGGTGTTCAAGCCTTCGAACGTTCTGAAGGACCGGATACTGGGGGCGC
Organism: Aurantimonas sp. A3-2-R12; assembly: GCF_036016755.1. NCBI lineage: Bacteria > Pseudomonadati > Pseudomonadota > Alphaproteobacteria > Hyphomicrobiales > Aurantimonadaceae > Aurantimonas > Aurantimonas sp. A3-2-R12. The sequence continues at coordinate 38,427 of NZ_JAYXIH010000040.1, forward strand.
ATGGCGAGCGACGTCCGAAAGCGCACGGTCTCGAGATGCTGAAAGCCGCCGAGTAAGGCCGCGACGGTCGATTGGTCACCGCCATGACGGAAAAGAGCGTCGACGCCTTTCGCACGATCAGCGAGGTCGCGGGAGATCTCGACCTGCCGCAACATGTTCTGCGGTTCTGGGAAACCCGCTTCCCGCAGATCAAGCCGATGAAGCGGGGCGGCGGTCGTCGCTATTACCGGCCGGACGATGTCGAGCTTCTCAAGGGCATCCAGTATCTCCTGTACGTCAAGGGTTTCACCATCAAGGGCGTGCAGCGGATCCTGAAGGAAAACGGCGCGCGCTTCGTCGTGGCGATCGGTTCGGGTGACATCGCGGCGCTCGAGCAGATTCAGGCGGGACGGCAAAGCGCGGCAAGTGCCGGCGCGAACGACGAGCCCCATCTCGACGATATCGATCTGATTGCGCCCGAATCCCGGGAAGAGGCTGGGAAACCGACCGCTGCGGCGGAAGCACCGGGCAAGCCCTTCGCCGGGTTGCTGAAACGTCACCGCAACGCCGGCACCGAAGACGGCCAACGCGGCGGATTGCTCCCGCGCGAGAGCGCCGAAGAACTCGACGACGTGATCTTGCAGTTACTCGAATGCAAACGTCTGCTCGATCAGGTGCGGTGACGTCGACCGGCTTGAACGCGGCGTCTGCGCCTTTCGGCGCTCAGGGGCTGCCGGACAGGGCAATCCACCCGGCCGCAACAGCGGCGCCGTCTTTCGATCTCCGACGCTCGCCTGACCGGCCTCGCGCGCGCATCCGCTGCACGAGGCGGTCCGGCACTGGCGTCGTCGCCGGTTCGATCGGGAGCGGGACGGGCGTTTTTCGCGAGATCGCGTGCGCCGCACCGCATTTGCCTGTTGCACGCAATGCCCGGATTATCTAGGACAGTCAGCAGTCGGAGCGTAGCGCAGCCTGGTAGCGCACCTGAATGGGGTTCAGGGGGTCGGAGGTTCGAATCCTCTCGCTCCGACCATTTCCAAAGCCTTGCAAGGCCAAGGGGGCGCCGCGCCTGGCGGCAAAAATCCTGAGAACCCTCCAAAATTTTCGACCCTGGTTTGACCCGATGCGATGGGGGTTGGTTGGGACACCATCCCCGACATCCACAATTGCGGCCGGTCCGATTCCGCTCCAGCCCCGCCGGCGATCCATTCGGCGGGCGCGTCGGGGCCGTCCGGGTCGCGCATCCTCCGCAATGGTGACACCGTAGACGCCGCACTGCCGGCCCGCGAGTGATCCCGGTGATCATTCGTGCCCATCCTTGGGCCGGCGGTGAGGGGATTGAGGGGGAGGCGGGAAGGGTGGGGATAAGTTTTTTGCGGGGAGGGATGTGGAGGGGCTGGGGATCAAGGGTTCTGGATTGCTGTAGTGGAAATTTTATCGCACGGTTTTGCGTGGGTCTTCGCGGTCTGGGCATTCAAATGACCATCCGGCGATGGACAAATGTAAACAGCTGATAAAATATTTAATAATCACATTTGTCATATTTATGCTAACGAAACATATCCAATATGCTTCCATCCGCCCTACGTATCGAGAACTTCGAGCGTGAAATGAATAGATCGCTCCGAGTGATAAGTGATCCTCTGTTAAGACCATCAGGGCCGTCAAAGAAGCATCCAATCCCTGCCGTAAATGTAAACGTGCAGTTTTGATTAACCTGGATATAACGATCGTGAATATGAGCACCCCCGGGAATTTTCTGTGATTTGAATATTTTTATATTATTCTGACTCGTAAATAGTGGCGCCAAATTATTGGCTATCGTAGCTTCGGTCAGTCCTCCATCCCCCCGGCCGATGGCAATCTCGATCCGAGAATCAATCAAACCTCGGATTGCGGCACCTGCTGCACTTAGTGCGGAGGTAATCGAGCGTAAGGATGATCGACCAAAGTACCTATCATAAACGTATATTGACTTGGCGTGTGTGAACTGATCGCATAAAACCTGTTCAGGTAAAATATTTCCACCATCAAATAAATTCCAACTCTCAATTACATTTCCATTAGTCGGAAAAGATATGTCTGAATAATCCCCACCGGGGAATTTAACATGGATTACCTGATTTATATCAAGCACATCGCGATCATCTCCAGAAAATTCAAGAGAATGCGCAAACTTCTTACTACATAAAATCGATAATGGTAGGTATTCACCCTTTACGCTATTTAGCACCCCCTCGGCACGGCAAGCCATTTGGTCCGCAGATAATCCTCTAAGTTGGGAATTTCTTAGGAGGCCATTTAATATTTGCTGAGATGTGGCGTCTAGGGCGCTATTATCCGTAACAGCTAGAAGGTCTTCCGCAAGAAGCGCGTAGCGCTCGCCCAATGTAACTGCTCAGGTGGCTGGCTTCAGATGGTCTGAGCGGCAGGTACGAAGAGCGTAGCGGCGATGTTGCGGATGGCGCCGAAGGCTGTCTGTCCTGCGATTCGGGCTGT